>JAKAPY010000109.1 GCA_021811925.1 Thermoplasmata archaeon
TCCGTAGGCGGATGGCTGATGCTCAAGGGTGTCGAGAGGATTTGCCGCAGGAGGGGGCTCGATATAGAGAAGGTAAAGAAGTATGGCATAGACTCGCAGTCGGGCGATTTCAAACCGACCGCGGTTCACGCATGAATAAAAACAGCATGCGCAGTCCGCAGCATATCATGCAGGCTGTGCGATGGTTTGTCTTGCTGTAACTACCTAAGATCAAGTTAAATAATGATTCCTGCTAACGCAAAATTGGATGTTTGAGAGCGCCTTTGAATCTCTTGGCCGTATTTCCGAGAGGCACAGCGGAAAACTGATCATCGCATGGATTGCAATCATACTGCTTCTGGCCCCCTTCGCCGGGCTTCTGTTCGGCATGACTTCCTATAACATAAGTTCAGGCATTGTCCCGTCCAACTCAATGGCAGTCAGGGCCGACAATCTGCTCAGCGAATATTTCCCGGGCAGCGGGGCGAGCGCCAACTCCAGCAACAACATGATTGTGGTCACAACCGGGACCAACATCAATGATGCGAGCGTCATATCGTCTTATATCTCTGCACAGTCCCTTGCGTCGAGGTACCTCAGCGGCCAGGGCATCTCATCAAACATTACTTCGGTGGTCGGGCTTGAGAAGACAACGCTTGCAGGTTTCTCTTCAGGTGCACTGGAGGAAATGAATGCAACTTATGGCATCTCATCACAGCTTGCATCCCAGATGTATCAGCTTAACACAACGCTGAACAGCACGCTGCAGATGATATACGGTATTCCGGCCGTGTTTCTCTTAGAGCTGAAACAGACGGGTTCTCCCTACTCCGCGTATTTGCTTACGCAGCAGATGCTTGGCTCCTCCCCGGTGCCTTCAGCCTACCTCGGTTCGTTTTATTACTATTTCAACAATTCACGAATAACAAACGCCACCCAGAATGCAGTCACCTCGATAGGCCAGGCGGTCACGAACTCTTCCTCGCAGTATTACGCCATAGCCTCTGCAAACCCGCCGCTGAAGGCCATTTCATACTCAATCCTTGGCAACTTCACACTGGCAGATTTTTCGCTTTCCACGCAATCGCAGCGACTGCATTATTACGCCTATGCTTATGCCTACTCCTTCTCCTCATTTGTGCCGGGGCTGTATTCAAACCAGTCGATCAGGAACTTCATCGTGGACCAGCTCAACACCACTGTGCCTTCCTTCTTCGGCAGGCTCTACAATCTGAGCCAGCCGGCTTCACAGGGGCAGTTGACGCAAACGAGCGTTGCACTCACCGCACATGGTCTGTCGGCATCCCTTAAATTCAATCCTCTTCTGAAGGTCAACAACACCGCACTTGTCTCCTATCTTTATCAGCTGGGAGGCAGCGGCAATTTGGCTGCATTTGTGAACAGGGTGATGCAATTCTCCGGTTTTGACGGTTATCCAGTGATACCCTCGCCCTATGTGATGAGAAACTTCGTTGGCCTGGACAACTCCACAACAATCATGGTAATCTCTCTTTCATCCAACCTTACCAACACGCAGACAAATGATCTCCAGTCTGCGATTGCCGCAGGCTTCAGCACGGTCGGCGGTCACCACCTGTATGTATCAGGCAACAGTGTGATGAACAGCCAGCTTGCCTCTCAGACAATCGGCGGCATGATCAGGGCGCTGATCATAGGCATTGTCCTCTCTATACTGATCGTCGGTATTTTCTTCAGGTCGATCGTTGCAGCTTTCCTGCCGCTTGCAATGTTTGGCGTCTCGGCACTTTCGGCATTCTCACTTAACGCGCTTCTCTACAAGTACGTGCTTAAGTCAAGCATATCTTTCATCACGCCGACATTGCTTCTGATACTCCTTCTTGGCCTTTCCACCGACTATGTCGTGTACATTATGTCCAGATTCAGGGCGGAACTGAGAAAGGGAAACCCCAACCCCGTGATGGTTTCAAGCAAGTGGGCCGGTCATGCCGTTTTCACATCCGGGCTGACTGTCTCGATGTCATATGTCGCCCTCTGGATTTCCAATGTCCCGATCTTCAGCGATTCGGGAATAACAAACGCAACTGGTGTACTGCTCGCGGTGATAGTTGCAAACACTCTTCTCGTTTCGATACTTCACAGGGGAGGAAGGAAGATATTCTGGCCATCAAAGATCGTGGTCTCGCAAGCAAAAGCAAGGGCCGGAACAATGGAGAGGCTTTCGGAAGCTGTCATAAACAACAGGGGCAAACTAATCATTGTTTTCCTTGTCCTTGGCCTGCTCAGCACCTATTACTATTACTCAACGCCCACGAATATGGATGTCTTCAGCCTGCTTCCCTCCGGAAGCGGGGTGACAGCTATCAGCGTGGTGAACCAGAGTTATCACGGGGACTATTTTGACCAGGCGTACCTCATACTGCAGTTCAATTCCCCGGTCCTGACTTCGAGCGGTTATAACACAACAATAATGGAAGAGATTACATCGGTCGAAAACACCCTCATCACAAACAAGCACATCAGCGCAATAGAAGGACCGACCTATCCATACGGATACTTCATTCCATACAACCTGAGCGGCATACCCTCGTCGCAGCAGGCCACATACAGATCGCAGATGAACCAGTACATTGGGACAGACAGCAGGTATGTGCTGATAACATTCGAGCTTTCCGCTCTGGCATGGACACCTTATTCATCAAACTTCGTGAAAGCACTGCCTTCGATACTGACACAAAATGATGGAGGCTCTTTCAAGACCTTTGTCGGCGGGCTGACCGAGGGACTTAACGATGCATACTCCTTTACGGAAGCAAGCTTCACAAACATGATTCCGGTGCTCGTGCTTGCGATCTTTGCTGTTCTCGCAATTCAGATAAGTGCGCTGTTCACACCCATCAGGCTTGTGCTGATGGTTCTCGCCTCTGTGATCATAGCTCTTGCAATAACATATGTGGTCCTGCATGATCTGTACAATCTTTCACTGCTGATTTTCCTGCCAATGTTCACCATAATCACGCTTCTTGCCGTGGGACTCGACTATGATATCTTCATGGTGACGCGTGTGAGGGAGGAGGTGATGAAGGGACGCACAGACGAGGAGGGGATAAAGACGAGCCTTATCGAAAATGGGGGAGTGATAATAACGCTCGGTGCTGTCCTGTTTGCCACATTCGCGTCCCTGCTCTTCAGCGGAATAGGGCTCATAGAGGAGATAGGCTTGGGGCTTGGGCTGGGAGTCCTTATAGATACATTCGTCAGCTGGCCCCTGTTCGTCCCGGCTGTGATGCTTGTTCTTCGCAAATACAACTGGTGGCCCTCAAAGCTTGGCGCGATAAGGGATGAGGAGAATGTCACAAGCGAACGCTGACCAAGCCAGCTACTTCTCGTACATCGGCTTGTGTTCGGCTACTCCCTCGCTGAAATTCACATACCTGGCAGCGACATGAAGAAAATCCCCGAGCCTGTTGAGATATGCAAGTATCTGCGGGTTGAAGCCGCTTTGCCCGGACAGTTTCACAGTCCTCCTCTCGGCCCTTCTCGCCACGGAGCGTGCAAGGTGCAGCGAGGCTCCCGCGTCCTTTCCGCCAGGCAGTATGAATGAACGTTGCTCAGGCGTCTTCTGTACCATCCCGTCTATTTCCCTCTCCAGCCTCTCCACCATCACCGGTTTGACCGAGGGCATTCCCTCGATCTTCTTGCCGCCGGCGCTCAGTTCGGCCCCAAGAGAGAAGAGCTCACTCTGCACCCGGCGCAGGATGGTCGCAAGAAGCTCATCCGTTAAGTGGACGAGCGCCACGCCGATGGCGCTGTTGAGTTCATCGACAGATCCCACTGCCTCGATAACCGGCTCGTCCTTTCCCACTCTTCGCCCGCCAAGAGTGCCCGTCTTCCCCTGGTCGCCCGTTCTTGTGTATATCTTGGGCATTACACCCTCACAGCAATGGAATCAGATAGCTGTCCACTGATATGGACCCCGCACCAAGCAGGAACAGGGCAAGCGCCATTGCAAAGTATGCAATGTCAATCTCATACCCCTGTGAGTACTTCTTCCTCAGCAGCTTGGAGGAAACGAATATTGTCATTACCGATTCCAGAGCCATAAGAAGCCCTATGATCTGGACTCCCAGCCCTATGATCATCAGCAAACCGCCGAAGAATTCAAAATAGCCTGTTATCAAAGTAATGGGGCCGGGAATGCCCTTCGTTCTCATGAAATCAATAATGTCTTCTCTCCTCGAGCCGATCTTGGGGTAGCCGTGTATTACGAACGCAGCACCGAGCGCCACCCTTAGGACAAGCAGCCCCCATGATTCAAGACCCTGGATCAACAGATACGATACAGCCGTTCCATCACCCTCTGACTGGGTTCTGTTGATACTCTGTTATGTATATTGAACTTTTTATTGAAACCCGCAAGCACCTGTAATTCACCGAATCCGGATGCCATTGGGCCTGTGCGATGCACCCTGAGACCGGCACATGTCTCGGGCCGTGGTTTGTGCTGCTTCGGCCTTTACTCATCCTCTCAGTGAAGCTCAGGGGGATAGAGTAATTCATCCCGCAGAAGGCAGGGCTGAAATGTGTATCAGGCACTTGTGAAGTCATAGAAATATTGATATAGTAGTGCAAACATATTTTTAATTCAAATTTCCATGGAGTCGGTAATATGGCTAAGGAAGAGAGAATACTCAGAGTAGCGGAGTCGAGGAATTACGATGTCGGGACGGGTGTCGTCAGGATTGATGGCCAGACGCTGAACTACTTCGGTCTGAAACCGGGTGATTATGTCCTGATTACGGGCAGGAAGAGAACATCTGCATTGCTCGGGGAAAGCAGTGCAGAAGATGAGAACAGGGGAATCATCAGGATGGACGGCACGCAGAGGAGAAATGCCGGAACATCCCTCGACGACAAGGTTGCACTTTCGAAGATAGTTCCGAAAAAGGCAACAAAACTCAGCGTTGCCCCGCTTGAGGAATTGAAACTCACCGGAGCGGAGGAATATGTCTCGACCCTTCTTGACAGCAAGGTGGTTTCCAAGGGGGACATCTTTCCACTGAATGTCATGGGAAGGAAGATCGAGCTGATGGTGACAGGTTACGTCCCGGGCGGCCCTGCTGCAATAATAGACAGATCGACAAAGGTAAGCATCTCCGAAAAAGCAGTTAAGGAGTCTGTCTCCACAGTTGCCAAAGTCTCTTATGAGGACATAGGCGGCCTGCGGGAAGAGGTGAAGAAGGTACGCGAGATGATTGAGCTTCCGCTCAAGCACCCCGAACTGTTCGAAAGGCTCGGTGTGGAGGCACCCAAGGGCGTGCTGCTGCACGGCCCTCCGGGAACAGGCAAGACAATGCTCGCGAAAGCGGTTGCAAGCGAAACTAACGCCAATTTCTTCAGCATCGGCGGTCCCGAGATAATGAGCAAGTTCTACGGCGAGAGCGAGGAACGGCTCAGGGAGATATTCAAGCAGGCAGAAGAGAACGCACCCTCAATCATTTTCATTGACGAGATAGACAGCATAGCCCCGAAGAGGGACGAGGTCACAGGCGAGACAGAGCGCAGGGTGGTCGCTCAGCTGCTCGCCCTCATGGACGGGCTCGAGAGCAGGGGAAAGGTCGTTGTAATAGGCGCAACAAACAGGCCCAATGCACTGGATGCAGCGCTTCGCAGACCCGGAAGGTTTGACAGGGAAATCGAAATAAATATCCCGAACAGGGCGGGAAGGTCGGAGATACTCGCAATACACACAAGGGGCGTGCCGCTTGATGATGATGTCGACCTTGAGAATCTCGCGGACCTGACACACGGATATGCAGGCGCAGACCTTTCGGCGCTCGTGAAGGAGGCGGCGATGAGGGCTCTGAGGAGGATTATGCCGCAACTTGACCTCGAGCTTGACGCAATACCCGCCGAAACACTCAACCAGATGAAGGTGACGATGGATGATTTCTACGGTGCACTACGTGACATGCAGCCCTCTTCCATGCGTGAGGTGCTGATCGAGAGGCCAAATGTGCACTGGGACGATATAGGCG
>JAKAPY010000110.1 GCA_021811925.1 Thermoplasmata archaeon
TGAGGCTGAGAATCCCAAGCATATAGCAATTTCGCTCACGGGGGAACCAACTGCATATTCGAGACTCGGGGAGTATATTGAATTGTGCCACAGGGCGGGCATGACAACATTTCTCGTCACAAATGGAACAAACCCAGAGGTACTCAGGAACCTGAACCCGCTTCCCACTCAGCTATATGTCACCGTCGCAGCGCCATCGCGTGAGATTTTCACCAAGATATGTGCTCCAATCAGGTCTAACGCGTGGGAGCAGCTGATGGAAACGCTTTCATTGCTGCCTTCTCTCGGCACAAGGAAGGTCATAAGGCACACCCTTGTGAAGGACTGGACGCTTGGATTTGAGGGTCAGTATGCAAAACTTGACAGGATAGCCGAACCCCACTTCATAGAATCAAAGGGTTACGTCAACGTCGGGTATTCGCGCGAAAGGCTTACGATGCAGAACATGCCGACGCATGAAGAAATTCGCAAGTTTGCTCTCCGTCTGGCATCGGAAATCGGGGACTACGAACTCCAGAGCGAGAGGAGAGACTCAAGGGTCGCGCTGCTGGTGAAGAAAGGCATCAACCGGTGGCTGCCTGGCCTTGAAAGGCCAATTGAAGAGGAAATAAGGTACAACCAGCCGCGCGATGCCGTCAGTGCAGACTGACTCACCTAAGGCGGACGGTCTCTAGATTTTGCGGCGCCTTCGTTTCTATCCCAAACTTCTTGTGGATGGTGCTGGCGAGTTCCAGGCATTTGTGCTCTTCGCCGTGACCAAGGAATATCTTGGATGGTTTAGGCTCCAGTCCGGCAACGAAATTCAGGAGCTGCCTTCTGTCTGAGTGGCCGCTGAAACCGTCAACCGTTTCTATGTTCAGCGTAATTGGGACTGAAATCTGCTGTCCCCTCTCCGTCATCTGAAGTTCTTTCGCTCCCCTCTGAATGCGCCTGCCAAGTGTTCCTTCGGCCTGATAGCCGACGAATATCAGTGTATTGTTGGGGTTGTCGGCCCAGTGCTTCATGTATTCAAGCACAGGTCCTCCATTCATCATTCCGGAAGTGGCCAGCACGATGCACGGTTCGGGGTCATTGAGAATCTTCTGCCTTGTATCCACGCTGTCTACTCTCTTGAAGATTGGTGACAGGAACGGGTTTTCCCCGTTCTGGAAAATCTGCGTCCTGAGCTGGCTGTTTAGGTACTCCGGGTATGCGGTATGAATCGCGGTTGCCTCCCATATCATGCCATCAAGCCAGACCTGGAGTGTAGGCACCTGTCCCGTCCTCATCAGTTCCTCCAGGACAAGCATTATCTCCTGAGACCTTCCAACTGCGAACACGGGGATTATTACCTTGCCCTGTCTGCCCAGGACTCTCTCGACTATCGTTTTCAGCCCCAGGGATGCATCCTGCCTTGAGGCCTGTATATCATGATATCCGCCGTAGGTGGATTCCATGACAAGCGCCTCGAGTCTCGGGAATTTGTTGTTCGCCGGATTGAGCAGCTATGTTTTTTCGAACTTTATGTCCCCGCTGAAGGCGATGTTGTAAAGACCATCACCGATGTGGAAGTGAGCAACAGCCGAGCCAAGTATGTGGCCTGCATTCTGGAAAGTAAGCCTCACATCCGGGGAGATGTCCGTGGTCTCACCGTATTTCAGCGGTATGCAGTTGGCAACCTCCTTCCTGATGTTGGAAGAGTCGTATGGTGCCTTCTTGCCCTCACCAAATGCAACTTTGAGCATGTCGAGCTGGAGCATTGACATGAGATCCCGTGTCGGGGGAGTGCAGTAAACGGGCCCGTCGTAACCATATTTGAACAGTGCCGGCAGGAGTCCCGTGTGGTCAAGGTGGGCGTGAGTGATCACTATGGCGTCGAGCGACTCTATCGGCTGCAACTCGGGGGCGTTCAGGTATGGAGCCGGGACGTTTGGACCACCAGCATCCTGATCCGAGGTCCCAAGTCCACAATCGATGAGTACCTTGCTCTGCCTCGTGCTCAGAAGCGAAGAGCTTCTGCCCACTTCCCTGAACCCTCCAAGTGAAGTTACCCTTACCCAGTTTTCCCCTTCGATTATGGGCCTCGAGAGTCTTCTCCCTACCTTCCTGAGGAAGTCCTTTCGTTCGTTGGCGATCGTCCTCATGTAAGTCCTGATGTCGCCTATCGTCTTGGAGGCGATCGGAGGTGCCCTGACGACCTTCGGGGCCCACCCTATCTCCTTCTTTATCTCGTTGAGCACGGCGCCCTGCTTCCCTATGACAGCTCCCGGGCTGAGCGCCTCTATTATGACTTCGCCTGTTTCCTCGTCGAAGAAGATGTCGACAACCTGCGCATCCTCAGGTATGATTTCCCTTATTTTCTTCTCAGCCGATTCTTCTGGTGCAAGTAGAGAAGGATCCGGTCTTATGTCGACTCGTCTACGCAGCACCTGTGCCAGCTGCCTCACTATGTCGGTGTTCTGAGAGTATGTTTCGAAGTTCTTGATATATACAACGACGACAGAAGCCTCGAAGTCTATGTTGGTGACTTCTATATCGCTGGGTATCGTTTTCCGTACTATGTCTTTTATTTCATCTACTGTCTTCTCAATGGCCATTAGTCTTGACTCCTCGAATTATTGAGCTAATTTAACAAACAACGTAAAATGCCCGCACCTAGTCTTGCCAGATGTGAAGGTGTTTGGTTAAGCCGTTTTCAGTATTTTCGCCCATCTTCGCTCTATCTCCTTCTCTTCAAGCTTCACGTAGCCCTTGCTTGTGATGTTGACAACCACTGCTTTTCCGCCGCTTGCCGAGTCTCTTTCCATGGCGGAATGAAGTGCCCTGATTGCAATGTCGCTTGCTTCAGCGACTGTGAGGCCGTCTTCAAAGTGATCCTCCATGACACCCAGCGCGAAAGGCGAGCCCGATCCAATCGACACATACTTGTCGGCCGTCATCCCGCCTGCTGCGTCAAGCCCGTATACAGAGGGCTGGTTGCCATCAACGCCGCCTACTATGAGTCCCACATAGAACGGGGTATACCTGTTCGACTGGAGTATGGATGCGGTAAGCGATGCAGCAGACCTGACAGTCATGAAGGAGCCTGTTTTCAGCCTGTGCAGCTCTACCTCGGCCTTGATGTATCTTGCAAGAGCCTGATCGTCGCCAACCAGGCCAGCGGTGGTCATGCCAAGATTGTCGTCAAGCTTGTAGATCTTGTCCGCATGCTTGTGGGCAATCATGTTTCCCATGGTTGACCTTGTCTCCGACGCAAGCACAGTTCCGTCCTTGCACGCCATGCCGATTGTTGTTGTTCCCTTTTTTAAATCTGATATGTCCATCAGTCAACCTCTGAACAATAGCAAAAAAAGTTTGACAATCACATTAAAACTTGAACAGATATTTAAGGTTTCACAGGAGGAATCGGAAATGGCGAACAGGAGATTACACATTCAGCTGTCCGATAAGCTCCTCAGGATATCGTATCACAAAGCCTTATGATCGGTTCGCTAACCGGCCGCCGACATGGAAAAGGCAACCCCCTGTTATCTGCGCACCTGTGTCGGCGCCCTGTCTACGTGAAAGTGGGAAAGGTCTAGATTGCTACCATGTGGTAAATGAGTGGCTGAGATGGGTATGGGGCAAAATCATAATGACGAGAAGCTCCAAAAGTTCTGCAATAAGGGGTCGCCGTGCAATTCCATTAGCGGGTCGTCAATCTTCTCTCGTGCCCCTTTGAGATTCTATGCCGACCTGTCAGACAATACGCAGTCAATTGAGCGTCCCGCGAGCTGCTGCCGAGAGCGAAATTCGTATGCCAGCATCATTCTAGGAAATGTTTTAATAGTAGACCCCCTATCTTTAGGATTAGGGTCTTGGGCTGGTTGTTAGAGTGCATCCCATCCCTTCTGACAAAACTGGCCCATCCCTTTCTAAACTGCGTTCTCTTGGGATGTTGGAAATAAAGCGTTTCCTTGATTATAAAATTCAAATAGAGTATGCGTTTTTGAACTGGCGGGTTTGAAAGATGGTTCTAGAAGGGCTGGGCGAATCGCTGAGGTCAGTTCTCAAGAAGATCAGTGGTTCGGCAAATGTTGACGAGAAGCTTGTCAAGGAGATAACCAGGGATATTCAACGTGCGCTCCTGCAGGCAGATGTCAATGTCAACATGGTTCTTCAGCTGTCGAAGAAAGTGGAAGACCGGGCGAAAAACGAGAAGATTCCACCCGGTGCCAGCCTCAAGGAACACATAATCAAGATAATTTATGAGGAGCTGACCGCGCTGCTCGGTGAAGCAGGGGCGCTGAAGAAGGAGAAGCAGTCGATTATGCTAGTGGGCCTTTACGGCCAGGGCAAGACAACCACTGCCGGCAAACTTGCCAGGTACCTTTCCAAGAGGGGACTAACTGTCGGACTCATCGCAGCAGATGTTCACAGGCCTGCTGCTTTTGATCAGCTTCTCCAGATAGGACAGGATATCAAGGTGCCCGTTTTTGGAATACGCGGAGAAAAGGACGCGGTGAAGATAGTCAGGGAAGGCTTGAAGCAGTTCGAGAACACCGATGTCAAGATCATCGACACGAGCGGCAGGCATTCGCTGGAACAGGACCTCATCGACGAAGTCAAACATGCAGAAAAAGTCGCAAAGCCAGACCAGAGGATACTGGTGCTGGACGCCTCGGTGGGCCAGCAGGCTGGTGCCCAGGCCAAGGCGTTTCACGAAGCAGTCAATGTCAACGGCGTCATACTGACCAAACTGGACGGGACCGCAAAGGGAGGCGGGGCACTGAGTGCTGTCGGGCACACGGGCGCTCCGATAATATTCATTGGAACCGGTGAACATCTGGAGGACCTGGAGACATTCAATCCTGAGAGATTCGTTTCAAGACTGCTTGGTATGGGGGACCTGCACACACTCCTTGAAAGAATGAGGGAATCGATCGACGAAAAGAAGGCTGAGGAGACTGCCAGGAAGATAATGAGCGGCCACTTCACACTGAGGGAAATGTACGAGCAGATGGAGATGCTTGCAGATGTCGGTCCACTTAAGAGAATCATGTCAATGCTTCCCGGTTTCCCGGGAATGAGGAAGGATGTCGATCCGGAAGAGCTGCAGCGGAAGCTTGCCAGATTCCATGTGATAATGGATTCCATGACGGACGAAGAGCTTGACAATCCCAAGATTATCAAGTCCAGCCGCGTTCTCAGGGTATCAAGGGGCGCGGGAGTTGAGCAGAGGGATGTCAGGGAGCTGCTGAAGCAGTATAACCTGTCACGGAAGGCGGTCAAGGGATTCATGGGCAACAGGCAGATAAGAAGGCAGCTTATGAAGCAGATGAAGGACCAAAAGACCCATGATGATTGAAGCGGCGGAGCTTGGCGGAAGACGTTTTCTGTTCGTCTCCCATAGAACGCCCACAAACGGCGACTTCAACCTCAACGATCTGCCTGGAAGCGGCGGAAGGGTGGATGTCTTGGCGAGGTGCATCGGGTCATCACTTCTTGTCTCAAATGCAATAAGACGGGATGCATCTGTTTCCATCTATTTCTCAGGCGACGGGGCAGAAGGCATAACAGTGGTCGTTTCAGGCAGCCGCGTGAAGCACCTCAACCCGGACGAAAGAAGTACGTCGGCACTGCTGAGGAATGCTCTCGTGAAGGCGAGAATTCAGGATGAAGGGGAATCGAGTCCGGGCATATTTTTTTCACACATGGGTCTGGGACCGGTTGCCGGCATGCTCTCCGAAGGATGCACCACCTATTATCTTAAGGAAGATGGAGAGAGAAGCCCAAGGCTCCGCCTTCCTGCCCTTTTCATAATCGGAGACAGCAGGGATTTGTCAAAGGAGGAGGAATCGATGCTCCCGGAGGCTGTGCCAGGACGCATTTCAATTTCCCGCACCAGCCTGCAGTCTGATCATGTTGCAACAATTCT
>JAKAPY010000111.1 GCA_021811925.1 Thermoplasmata archaeon
ACTTTCCTCCCTGATTGTTGCAAGCGTCTACTTCGCCAAGAAGAGGAGGCTTATCAGGTGAAGGGTGTCTACGCACTTGCGTTTGTTGCCCTGTTCCTCGCTTCCGCCATTCTCCCGGCAGTGAATGTGTCGCCAGTGCCCACCGCTTCGCCCCTGACGACTTCGGTCGTACCGGTTTCGACAACGCTCAAGGGGCCCGAGCTGATTGCAAACTCCTCCACGCACATGTATGTTGTCACACTTAGCGGCGGATCCGGGCAGGGGAACTACAGCTACAATGCATACGTCAACGCCAAGAACATGACAAGCCTCTCGATAAGCCCGTCAACGGGCACAAACGCGGCTGGAGTCTTCTACCTGAACTTCACATCAGGACCGGCTGCAGAGGTCGTGACGCTGACTCTCAACACGACATCGGGGTCAAGCAGTTCGCAGGCAACGGCAACCAGGCAGTTCCTAATTACAGTGGTGGATCCGATCGTTATTAGGGTGCCCGTCACTAACGAGGGTTCTGCGGGTGTGCAGAATGCGAATGTGTCGCTATACATAAACAACAATTACATCGCGTCAAACAATGTAAGCCTCTCTGCGGGCCAGACCTCAAATGTGACCTTCTACTGGGTCGCATACAGCTACCCTGCAGGAAACAACATAGCTACCGTCAAGATAAGCTCGAGCGGCCAGCTCTTCTTCTCCAACGGCGAGATCCAGACCAGTTTCTCGGTCTACATACCCGGTTCCACCCAAACAGCGATAGACAACTACCTCATCGTGGCGTGCGTTGGGGCCGCGATGGTGCTCTTCCTGATATATTTCAGGAAGCCGAAGCCGCGCTTCTGAAATTCTGAAATGTTGTTATAGGAGCCATGCAATGCAGCCCTCATGGCAACTGACAGGAAATTTGCGAGCTTCAGCAGCCGCGGATCGCCGCCCTTCAGGATGAGCGAGATCCCGCCTGCCGGTTTCTGCCTCTCATCGTTCCTGCTCATCACTGATCGCGGCGGCCGTGTGCTTATGGGCAAACTCAACCATGAATACGAGTGGGACCACTTAGGTGCGCTGGACGATGAAAGGAAGAGGAGATTCAGCAGCAGGTGGATGCTTCCCTCCAGCCACCTGATATACGGGGAGTCGCCCGCGGAGGCTGCACGAAGGGTGCTGCGTGAGCAGCTGGGACTGGAGGGAATCGAGCTCAGCGGGCCGGTCGATTTTTCAGAGCAATATGTGGCGAACGAGAATATCTGCGGCATGCACTGGGATCTTGAATTCATCTTCAGGGGAAGGTACGACGGCACGGTGAGCCACCCCGCATGGAAAGAGCTTGCTTTCGTGGACCCGAATGCACCCAAGGATGAGTTCGCCAGGAATCACCAGGACATACTCAGGCTTGCTGGAATGAGGAACTGATTTACACGCGGAGCCGCATTGCCCGCTCTCGGCACGGACAGGGTGCAGGAGCATGATAGCCTGGCATTCAAAAACAGGATATACCAATCAATGCTTCCGGATGCAGGAAATACCGCGTAAGGAGAGAATGGCTGAATGATACTGTCTCCGTTTGAGTACCATGCGCCGACAACCATTGACGAGGCCTTGAGACTGCTATCTGACTACGGGGACGACTCAAGGATTCTTGCCGGCGGCCAGAGCCTTATACCGCTGCTCAAGCTGAATCTCGTCGAGGTCGGGCATATTGTGGACATAAAGCATATTCCTGAACTCTCGTCAATCGGGCTAGAAGCGGAT
Source organism: Thermoplasmata archaeon (assembly GCA_021811925.1). GTDB lineage: Archaea > Thermoplasmatota > Thermoplasmata > Sysuiplasmatales > Sysuiplasmataceae > JAJZXY01. Next base: position 1,747 of record JAKAPY010000111.1, read on the forward strand.
CCGGAGGGCAGGGAGATGCTCAGGGTCGGTGCCCTGACGAGGCATTCAGATCTTGAGCGCTCTGAAATTGTCAGGAAGGCGGTCCCGCTGCTCGCCGAGACTGCGGCAGGGATAGGCCACCAGATGGTCAGGAACAGGGGAACCATCGGGGGCAGCCTGGCTCACAGCGATCCGTCTGCAGATCTGTGCACCGCATCCATTGCTCTTGACGCGGCCATAAACACGGTGTCTGCCGGCGGGAAGAAAAGAACGGTAAAAGCGGGTGAGTTCTTTGAAGGGCCGCTTTCGAATTGCCTTTCGGCCGATGAGCTTATTGAATCTGTCACCTTTCCATCCACCGGGCCGGGGTCCGGTCATTCGATAAAGAAGTTCACTCTGGGGACAGGCGATTTCCCCATTGTCGTTGTGTGCGCTCTTGCAACTGTGAGGGACGGAAGGCTTGCGGCCATCGCCATCTCTATCGGCGGAGTGGGAGGCACGCCCCTGCGGCTGAAGGATGCGGAGCAGGCGCTTCTCTCCGCCGCCTCTCCTGAAACGCCGGACATTGGGACAATTACAGGGAAGGCGGCATCATCGCTCGTGATTGAAGACGATCCGAGGGTTTCGGCGCCATACAAGAGGAAGCTAGCGGCCACTCTCCTGAGAAGGTCAGTGGCAGAGGCCATAGGAAAGGCGGGTGGCATTTCTTGAGCGGAAAGTGGAAAAGGCAAGTCAGTTTCACTGTAAACGGTGCATCACAGTCGCTTGAAGCGGACGTGAGGGATACTCTCCTGGACACACTCAGGGACCGCGTCGGCCTTACGGGACCAAAGAAGGGATGCGATGAGGGCGTATGCGGCGCCTGTTCCATCCTTCTTGACGGCAGGGCTGTCTGTTCCTGCTCCATGCTGGCTGTCGAGGCCCATGGAAGCAATGTGGTGACAATTGAGGGCCTCGGAAAAGATGGAGAAGACAGGCTGCAGCTTTCATTCATTGCCCACGATGCAATGCAGTGCGGTTTCTGCACGCCCGGACAGATCATTGCAGCACGCTCGTTTCTCGATTCTCCCGGTGCGGATTTGACGGCCGAGGGCATAAAGAATGCACTGTCGGGTAATATATGCAGATGCGGCTGCTACGCAAATATAATCGAGGCAGTGCTGGCAGCGGCAAGGAGCGGGGGTGGAGAGCCCTGACACAGCTCCTGCAGAAGCTGGAGGGTGCTTATGCATCCGTCCCCAGAGTGGATGCGCTCGAAAGGGCTACTGGCGTGGCAAGATACGCCGCCGACTGGAAGAAGAAGGACATGCTCTATGCCCGCATAATCACGAGCACCGTGCCGAACGGAAGGGTGGTGGAGATCGACAAGTCGGGTGCATCCGGCACAGAGGGTGTCGTGGACGTAGTGACATGCTTCGATGACAGGACAATCTGGCATGCAGGCGAAAGGGAACATGAGAGAAGGCTGTTCACCGACAGGGTGCGTTTCGTGGGGGACTGCATCGGAGCCGTCGCGGCAAGAACAAGGATGGCGGCGCAGAAGGGAAGCGAAGCGGTGCGCGCCCGGTACGAGGAATACCAGGCGACATTCACGATTGAAAGCTCACTTAGGGAAGGTGCCCCAAAAGTCTGGGACGATGGAAATGTGCTCAAAACACGCAACTATGGCTATGGCGATGTGGAGGAGGCGTTCGGGGCCTGCAGCGTGATTGTCGAGGGTGAGTACGAGACGGCGCGCGTCCACAATTCACAGCTTGAGCCCGCCGCCTCGCTCGCATGGTGGGAAGGCGACAGGCTGACTGTCGTTGCTGCCACCCAGAGCATTTTCGGCTGCAGGAACGGCATTGCCCGCGACCTCGGAATTCCAGCGGACAATGTGAGGGTAATCACCAAGTACAAGGGCGGCGGCTTCGGCAACAAGGCAGATTCGATGAATTACGATCTGATCGCTGCCATACTTGCCAGGAGGACAGGAAGGCCGGTGATGGTGGAGTACAGCAGATCGGACGAATTCACATCCGTTCACGGAAGGTGGTCCTCCAGGCAGAAGCTGCGCCTCGGATGCGACCAGTCGGGGAACGTGCTTGCGCTTGAGGTGAACGCCATGTGCGACATAGGGGCCTACACCAGGCGCATCAAGCCGTTCAACTTTGTCGATGGTGCGCAGTCATACTACTCATGCCGCGCCTTCAGGGGCGAGGATGCAGGAGTCTACACAAACACTCCGGCCACGGGGCACATGCGCGCCCCCTCGGGCCCGCAGTCATGCTTCGCGTCCGAAACGATCATGGATGAGGCGGCATTCAGGCTTGGCATAGATCCGCTCCAGTTCAGGCTGCGCAACATGGTGAGGGTTGCCCACAACAGCGAAACGCTGACGTCGAATGGCCTGGAGGAGTGCCTGAGGGCGGGCGCAGAGGCATTCGGCTGGAAGGAAAGGAGGAATGCGGGTGCGGTTGCCGCTGAGACTTCAACGGGCGCGGGAGTTGCCATCGCAGCATGGCATTCAAGGCTGGGCAGGGGAGAGGCAGCAGTTTCTCTGACCAGGGACGGCAGGATAGTCGTCCGCACGGGGGTTGTGGACATAGGCACGGGCGCGAAAACCACAATGGCAGTGATAGCATCCAGGAACACAGGTATGCCCATTGAAAGCGTGGATGTGGAATGGGGGGACACGGAAGGCTCGCCATATTCAGTGGGCGAATCGGGAAGCAGGACAACAGCCTTCACAGGCACAGCGGTGAAGGCGGCCTCCACTGCGCTGAGAGGAAGGATACTGGAGAAGGCGTCAGGCATTTCGGGCATCGCCCCCGGCAGCCTTGAGATTAGGAATGGTGCCGTGTTGAACGCAGGCAGGAAGCTGCTTGCCGTAGAGGATGTGGCCGAAACGCTGGAGAGCGAGCTGGTGGAAAAGGCGGCGACGGAACCAGCCCTCCCGAAGGGAACTGAGAGGCTTTCGTTCGCCGCCCACTTCGCGGAGGTGGAGGTTGACAGCGAAACAGGCGCCGTCAGGGTATTGAAGTATGTTGCGGCGCACGACTCCGGACCGATTGTGAACAGTCTCACCGCGACAAGCCAGGTCCATGGAGGGGTGATAATGGGCATGGGCATGGCGCTCACGGAGCAGCTGCTCATATCGGACTACGACGGCTCCGTGCTGAACGGCTCATTCATGCTCTACAGGCTCCCTAACATAAAGCAGACTCCGGACATACAGGCGATATTCATCAACACGGACGACCCGTTTGGCCCCAAGTCGCTGGGTGAAATCACGCTTGTCCCGGTAGCTGCAGCGATCGGCAATGCCATTTTCAACGCAACTGGCGTCAGGCTGAGGCGAACCCCATTCACACCCGAGAGGGTGGCGGCTGGAATTGAAGGGAAGCGCAGCGAGTCATTGCCCGGTGCAAGATGAATAGCCTTTCCATTGTCCGTAGCAGCAGGCAAAATCTGGCCAGTTTGAAACTGGCGTAATGATGCTTCGCCACAGTTTAGATGGCTGCCCATGACAGAATTGTGAAAATAGCTGCCAGCCGGTATGGACCAATCCAGGAAGTGACAATAGGGGGCCGGGACCGGGAGTTGAACCCGGGTCTAGGGATCCACAGTCCCACAGGATACCGCTACCCCACCCCGGCCATCCGCGAGTGTGAAATGGCGGTCATTATTTAAACTTATGACGAAGATTGTGCCTTGACCCTAAATGGAGGGAAGGCATCTGCGGGGAAATGGGACAAAGGCGAACAGTTCGATGGGCGAAGATTTCAAAGTGAATGCGATCAGGCTGACCGCTGACATGGTGAAGGACAGGCTGGGAGGAGAGAGCTCGGGGCATGACTGGTGGCACATCGAGAGGGTAAGGAGGAATGCCCTCAGGATAGGTGCCGAAGAGCCGAAAGCTGACATGTTCGTTGTCGAGATTTCCGCATTGCTCCATGACATCTCAGACTGGAAATTCAACGGGGGCGACGAAGAAGCAAGCTCAAGGCAGGCGGTTGAATGGCTGAACGGGCTTGGAGTTGATGCAAAAACGACGGAACGAGTAAGCAGGGCGATAGGAGAGGTCTCGTTCAAGGGAAGAGGGGTTACGACCGTTCCCTCGACAATAGAGGGGAAGATCGTCCAGGATGCGGACCGGCTGGATGCAAT
>JAKAPY010000112.1 GCA_021811925.1 Thermoplasmata archaeon
TGCTTGTACTCATTGGACCCTGGAGAGTAACGAACCTGTTCGCGGGCATCTGGGGCGTTGTCGGCATCGCCGCAATAATAGGAGATGCGGCTTCAAATCTTGCACTGAGTTCCTTCCAAGGGGGTCCCCCCTATTCAGGTTGGGAATACCTCTTCGGCTTCGGCATTATCGGGGGCTCAGGCTCAGTATTCGCAACGTCCCTTTTCGTGACTTTACTGCTTTTGTTTTCGGCAGTAACTGCAATTATAGGCTTCAGTGAGCTGATGGCCGCCCGGCGTGCCAAATCGGCCTGAGGCGGTGCCCTGTTCAGATGGAGGTAAGGCTCTCCACACGACTCTCATCCAGTTTCCTGACAAGAGCGACCACAAGCCTTGATGTGGCCTCAATATCACTTACGTCGGCGATGGCTGAATGGGAGTGGATATGCCTTGTGGGGACACAAATGGCGATCGAAGGGCAGCCCGAACGGCCGAGATGAAACTTCCCCCCGTCGGTACCACCTCTCGCAACGGAGGAAAGCTGATACTTTATACCCTCTTCTTCAGCCGTCTCGATAACAAGCCTCTTGAGCGGCTGGTTTGGGATCATGCTTGCATCGAATGTGATAATTGAAGGGCCGCAACCCATTTTTGCAGGTGCCTCGCTCTGCTTTATTCCTGGGACATCGCCGGCGATGTCCGTCTCCAGCACTACTGCAACATCGGGGTCAACGACGTGTGATACAGTCTGAGCACCCCTCAGCCCGACCTCCTCCTGGACAGTGGCCGCCATGAACAATGTATTTGGATGAACAATTCCCGCCTCCCTCAGCATTTTCATAACCTGCAGACCCACGAATGTCCCTATTCTGTCGTCAAATGCCTTGCCTATTACGACCCTTTCGCTGATGGATGTGAGGAACTCGGCTGAAGGTGCGACCGGATCGCCAACCTTCACCCCGAGTTCATCCTCCACAGTCTCCCTGTTTCGTGCACCAACGTCTATGAACATCTGGTTGACTTTGACAACCTTCTCTCTTTCGTCGGGGGAGAGCAAGTGCGGCGGTTTCGAAGCAATGACACCGACAACCTCACCCTTGGCAGTTCTTATTTTCACCCTCTGTCCCAGAAGCACCTGGTCAAACCATCCGCCGAGCGGATTGAAGGTGAGGAAACCACTTTTTTCATCAATGCCTGTTATGACGAAACCCACCTCATCGATATGACCCGCGAGCAGTACCCTCGGTCTTTCGGCTTTTCCCTTCATCCTGAAGATAACCGAGCCGAGCTTATCCTTCAGGACTTCATCCGCAAACCTTTCTCCGGCCTTCTTCACAATGGAGGCTGTCTCAGTTTCAAAACCGGAAGGGCCAAATGACTCAGACATCTCCTTAAGCAGCTTCAACTCTCTTCCACCAAGCGACATGCAACCTTATCGGCGGCCTGCAATAAAAATCTGACCGAACATCTGAGAGAGAAACACGAGCGGACCAGGCGAAAACTCCGTGTCCAGGATACGGCCCACATCAAGCAATTAATACAGGTTGAAGATTAGGATTTGAAGTGTTAAAATGACAGGCAGAGCAATTGCAGGACAAGATGTCCAATACAGCGGTGAGCTGGGACCCATAGATGCATACCTTTCCAGACCATCGGACGGCAAAAAATACCCGGGTGTCGTTGTTATACATGAAATCTGGGGACTCAACAAGCACATAAAGGAAGTGGCTGACAGGCTGGCATCGGAAGGCTATGTTGCACTTGCTCCGCACCTCTTTTCAAGCAAGCACGTTTCTCCACTTCTGACTGAGGAAAACATTTCAAGCGTGATGGAATTCTTTTCAACTCTGCCACCTGGAAAACAGCGCGATCAGGAATACACAAGGAAGGAACTTGAGAAACTTCCGGAAGAGAGAAGGAAGGTTGTCGGCCAGCTAATGGGAACGCTGTTTGATATGCCGCAGGACAAGCTTACAAACGAGCTGGTCGCAGGAACAAGATATCTCAGGTCAGGCGGCCTTACAGACGGAAGGATTGGCAGCGTGGGATTCTGCTTTGGAGGCTCAATGTCCGGCAGGCTTGCATGCACGGGTGAAACAGATGCATCGATCATCTTCTACGGGCAAAACCCCGATCCTATTGATACTGTCAGGAACATAAAAGGGAGCGTTCTTGGAATATATGGCGGCTCGGACAAGCGCATAGACGCGGGATTGCCCGAACTGGTCAAATCCATGGTCGATAACGAGAAGGATTTCGAGATGTGTATCTACCCTGGAGCACCGCATGCATTTTTCAACGACACGCATAAGAGCAATTACCGCGAGGAAGCAGCCAGGGACGCCTGGGAAAGGGTACTCAGGTTTTTTTCAGTAAAGCTTAAGAAACAGAGCTGAGACAAGACACACCATATCAATGAAAACTGAATTGAAGAATCCGAGGATGAGGTGTGTCATGCGCCGCCCCGGGCAAATCGGTCCGGAAGTGTGAACTCGTTTGGATCGAGACAAACTTGATCTTTGGTTTCTTGTCGGCTCCAGGGGTACGAGGAGCTTCGCCGGCGGGATACTTTCTGTAATAATCAGCCTATACTACAAGTCGGTCTTCACTTCACTTACGCTCGTTGGAATACTCCTGGGAGCGGGAGCCATCGGTGTCCCGCTCATTTCATTCGCAACCGGACGATATGCTGACAAATACGGAAGGAAAAAGCTCCTGCTTCTGACGATTGCGCTGCTGCCTGCTGCATTGATCATGCTGCTTGCCACGGCAAATTTCTATGTGCTTATCCTTTCGGCGGCACTGGGTGGCTTCGGAATAGCGGGAGGCCTTGTGGGCGGTGGGGTCGGGGCGGCTGTTGTCCCAATGCAGTCTGCGCTCCTTGCCGAGAAGACAAATACAGGAAACAGGACGGTTCTTTTCTCTCTTTTCACTGTTATGTCGAGCATTACAGGCTCCGTGGGAGCACTTGCATCCAACCTCGGTAATTTTCACTCCCTGTTTGTCATAGCCCTCGTCTTTTCCGGATTTTCACTCATTTTTGCCCTTCCCATAAAGGAGAATTTCAGGCCGAAGAACAGAGTCGTGCATGCGGGTGCGGGTAAGGAAGGCAGCGGGCAAAAGTCCGAGCCGGGAGATACAGGAAAGCCGCTGGACAGCGGCAGGGATAAGAACGGGAACAGGGCCACAATACGCAAATTCATCATAACAGGGGCGATAAACGGGGCCTCCCAGGGCTTAATCATTCAGTTTCTGCCCCTCATACTCCATTACCAGATGCATTTGGGCCAGGGAGTGATCGGGGACCTGTTTGCTGCCGGCGGTTTCTCAAGCGCACTGTTCATGCTTGCCGCGCCTTACATGACGGAAAAGCTGGGGTTTGTCAGGTTCATAGTATATTCAAGGGCAATTTCGGCGGCTTTCATGATATACTTCCCGTTTGCCACGAGCACCATTCTCGCATCAATCTCATATGTCATTTTCACAATCTCCAGGGCGATCGCCCTTCCTACCCAGTCATCCCTGATGATGAACCTTGTTGACGAGGAGACAAGGGCCAACGCTTCCGGCAGCAATCAGGCGGCGAGGCTGATTCCATCGGCAGCCGCCGCACCTGTATCCGGGGTACTCCAGGACTTTCTTGGATACATCATTCCTTTTGAGATAGCGTTTGTGATGAGTTCGCTTAACATCTATCTCTACCTGAAATTCTTCGGCAAAATTGCTGGTGCCGAGAGGCACGAAATCATTGTGCACGAGAGCTGAATGGCCATGGGCCGAGCGCAAAGGTGATATTGGCGATCAATTTTACATCATCTGGAAGGTAGGAATAACAACCTGCGCAGTAAGGTGCTCATTCGTCAGGGGGGAAAGCAGGGAGTCGGTTGCGCTCGAATGTGCAATAGACCAAGCGCATTGGATTCTGCAGGAAGAACATGGAGAACTTATCGGTCAAGTCGGTCGACTGTAAAATTGCACCACGGGGGACGGTGAAGGATGAATAGGGAATACCTCGAGGTGTGGAACTCACTGATGACACTGATAAACGGTGTGAGAAAGGAGATTGAAAGCGCGATACTTCCGACCGATATCAGCTACCTCGAATTCCAGATTTTGCAGTATATCAAGTTCATAGGACCATCGACGCTCGCCACACTCTCGAAGGAGCTCACGATAACCAGGGCGGGAGTCACGTTCACTGTTGAGGGTTTAGAGAGCCGCGGGGTTGTCAAGCGTAAAAAAGTGGAGGAGGGACGGAGGGTGGTGTTCATAGCACTGACACCCCTTGGAGGCAGGAAGCTGAATGTGGCGCTTAAGCTCCAGAACGACCTGATAATACGAAAGATGGCCCAGATGAGCGGGGCCCAGCTCAAGTCGCTCAACACACTTATGCTCACGCTCAATGCGCTGCGCTGACCCCGTCCTCCCCGGCAGGGGAAAATCAAAACAGATTAAAGGCGGCAGATTCATTGCATAAGCATGACGGCGGGCAAAATGCAGACATCCGGCAAGTCCATAGTATACGAGTCCGGGGACATATCGGTCATAGAAGAATCACCCATGGAGATCACAGACGCCCTGGTCCTGGTGGGTTTTCCGACAATAGGACTTGTTGGTTCAATAGTTGCAAACCATGTCATTAGGCAGCTCAAGCTGAGACGGATCGGCTACTTCTCGTCCAAGTACTTCGCACCCACGGCAGTGGTCATTGACGGTGTGCCAAATCCTCCCGTCAGGATATATGCGGGGGAGCATCTGTGCGGCCCGGGCAAGAAATGCCAGCAGGTCGTCGTCATTACATCTGAATTCACTCCCCCGCCTGAAATGATCGATCCGCTTGCCGATGCAATAATCCACTGGAGTTCGAAGAACAACGTTTCAATGATGGTCACCCTGGAGGGTTTCAACTCCGAGACGGAAAACGACACGAAGCCGGAGGTAATTGCAGTGGGAAGCACACTGGATGCAAGGCATCTCCTGAAAGAGTTTGATGTGCAGCAGATGTCCGAGGGGATGGTGGGCGGTGTATCGGGGGTTCTGCTGCACAAGGGCTCGGTGGAGAAGATGAACATAATTTCCCTTCTCGCGGAAGCCCCCTCGAACTATCCTGCAGCAAGGTCAGCGGCAAGGACGATAGAGGTTCTTGACAAAATGCTGCCGCTGATTAAGCTCGATCCCAAGCCACTCTACAGCAGGGCCACAGAAATCGAGACTGCAATAAAGGAGTCATTGAACAAGGCCACCCCGAAAGCGGAACTGGGACCAGGCGGAAATTCACCCGCTTACTTGTGAGGAGTGGAACTGGACTGACAACCGGAAGAAGAAGGATGCTCCTTGTCGCTTTTGTGGCCTCGGTCACTTTGATTGTGGTCGTGGCGGAATACACGGTGCTGGCACCGGGCAGGAGTTCCCAGATTGAGAGTACGCTTGTCATAGACTTCGGGACAGAAAGCCCCTCTTTCATGCCGGGACATACGCTCAATTTCACCGAGGCGCATGGAGTATGGAGCTACACCGTCTCCAATTCAAGCATCTCGGAGTACATCTTCAGCAATGTGAGTATCACGAACGACAGCGCGTGGTCACTGATGCAGGCATCGTCTGCCGCCATGAAGTCGGCCACTGGAGTGAATCTCACTTTCAAGACTGTCTATTTTCCAGAGTACGGGGAATCACAAATAACAGGCATCCAGGGAGTGAGCGACACAAACACCCTTTTCTGGCAGTACACTGTAAGCGGCCAGCCAGCAGCGTACGGCGCACAGCTGGAGATGTTGAAGCAGGGGGATGTGGTTGTCTGGAGCATGTCCCCCGCGTAGTCTGCGACTTTTATGCATGCAGAATATGACGGATAAATTCTGTATAGG
>JAKAPY010000113.1 GCA_021811925.1 Thermoplasmata archaeon
TTTTCAAGAATCACCCCGTCAGGCGGCGACGACAATCTGCTGTGAAGTGCGGGAGCAAAGGCATCCGTCATCTTCCTGCCGATATCATAGTGGTTTCCGCCTGCGTTGATCAGCTTGTAGTATTCCTGGGATTCCGTCGTGGAAGGTTCATCGGCCATGTCGTCTTCACCGGCATTTGAATTTTATACTCGTTAATAAGTTTAATCGAAACTGAGGGCCGGTCCGGAGAATGGGGAATTTTGCCACTAATGTCAGCTGTCGGGCCTCATCCTTCTGACAAGCAGGCTCGAAATGTCCATTGCTTCTCCTTCCCGCCTGAGGTTGAGAAGGCAGACGGGACAGGCGGTAACTGTCTGTTTTCCACCTGCTTCCCTGAGCTGTTTCATCCTCGCACGGGTAACACCCCCCGCGATGTCCGGATAGAGAAGCTCGTCGGGGCCGCCGCAGCAGTGGGTCTTCCTTCCGGAGCTGTCAGGCAGCCTGACTTTGGCCACCCTTTCCAGCAGCCGCGCCGGCGCGCTGAAATCATCAAGGCGCCTTGCCATGTGGCACGGTTCGTGAAACGAGACTTCGTCAGACCCCATGATGAAACTCTCAGGGTGAAGCAGCTCGGTATAGTGCACAACTTCAAAGTCGAACCCTTCCACAAGCTGTGGATAGGTGTTCTTGAGCAGGTCATGCGTATGCGGGTCCACGGTGATCACCCTTTTTGCGCCCCGTTTCCTTAACTCACCCGTCACGAATGACGCATACTCCTTCATGGATGAAGCGAAGCCAAGGTCGTGCATCAGCGTGCCCGGATATGGCTCCGACTCGCCCATGTAGCAGAATTGTACTCCCTCCCTGCCCAGCATGGTGGCAATATTCCTTAGACTGTTTGCCATCTCCCCCTCAATCTCCCTGTCGTTCAGCAGCGGTGCGAGCCGCATCAGCCATGGCAGCCTGAGCACACTCCCGACAATCGCTCTGCCCATGCCTTTCCCCCTTCCCTGAAGGAAGGATGTCATTGCACTGCTGTAAGACATGAGCTGGTACATCTGTCCCGTATACAGGAGCGTTTCACCTGCGGCCGGTATGTTTAGGCCCTTCGCCCAGGCGGAGGCTCTCCTGCCCAGGGGGACGATCGAGTGGTAACGCATTATCATCTTCTCCATCAGCCTGGCCAGCTGCGGTACACCTTCGCCCCTGCTTGCCATCACCTCCCTTGCCATGTGGCTCACCCTGCCTGCATTGACGCCAGCGGGGCACACCTGAAGGCATGCGTAGCAGTCAAGGCAGGAGAAGAATGAGTCCGCGAATTGAGAAATGCCCTCTCCCCTGGCTGCCGAGTCGAGCAATTCCCTGCCAAGCATCACCCTGCCCCTTGCTCCCCTGGAGCTGTTGTATCCGGATGAAGGGAGCGTGGGGCACACTGCCTCGCAGAAGCCGCAATTGATGCACCTGCCCGCTTCCTCCAGCAGGCGCTGCTCCGTACTGCTCAATCAAATACCTTCCCCGGATTGAGCAGCCCCTTCGGATCGAAGAGGGACTTCATGCTCTTCATGATGTCAAGCGCCTTCTCGGAATGTCTTGAGCTGTATTCCATCCTGAGCAGGCCAATCTTCTCTATGCCGATGCCGTGCTCCGCTGAAACACTCCCGCCATGCTCGAGAGCAGTCTCGGCAAGATGGGTATGAAAACTCTCGACCCGGCCCATTTCTGCAGAGTCGCTGAAATCGACGAAGATGTTCGCGTGTATGTTCCCGTCACCTATATGGCCGAAGAGGGCTACGCGAACACCATCCGCCAAGACAAGCTCCCCGATCCTGCGCAGGACCGCCGGAAGGGAGGAAGGCGGAACCACAATATCGCCTATCACAACGACATCCCTTTCACTCTTCCTCAGCTTCAAGAGGGATGAGTAGGCACCTTTTCTGGCCGTGTATAGCCTTTCCATCTCGTCCCTGTCCCTGGTGGACACTATTCCCGTGGCGCCGTTTTCGCCCAGTATGACCGAAGCTGCAGCCAGCCTCCGGCCAATCGCCTCTCCCGGCCCATCCACATCAAGCAGGAGCACATAAGGCGCGCGTACTTCGAATTTGAATGTACCGGTAGACTCGACGGCATCCATTGTCATCCTGTCCATGTACTCGGCCGTGAGAGGCTCAATACCCGATGCTTTTATTGCCGCCACGGCCCTTCCGAGAGACTCTATATCCATGAAAAACGCCAGTACCCGCCCCACGTCCTCGGGCTTCGAGACTATTTTCAGGAATGCCCTGGTCACAACAGCGAGCGTGCCCTCGCTCCCCACAATCAGCGAGGTCAGGTCATAGCCAATCCTCGACTTGAGGGTCCTGTTGCCTAACCGCAGAACGGAGCCGTCCATAAGAACTGCCTCCAGCCCGAGAATCCAGTCCTTTGTGGTTCCGTAACGCACGCAGTGGAGCCCCCCGGCGTTGGTGTTTATGATGCCCCCGACAGTGGCGGCTATTGAACTGCCTGGATCTGGAGGAAATATCTGGCCCAGTTTTGACAGTTTCAAATTCAGGTTGTCTATCCTGACACCGGCCTCCACCTCGGCGCACCTGTCCTCGACGCTGATGCTCAGGACAGAGTCCATGCGCAGGAGGCTCATCACCACAGCATTGTCCACAGCAATCGAGGCGCCGGTGAGGGATGTGCCTCCCCCGCGGGCCACCACACTGATGGAGTGGTCGTTGCAGTACTTCAGGACGCGCGAAACCTGTTCCGTTGTGCGCGGCAGCACGACGGCCACGGGCAGCTTCCCCTGGAAATGGGATGCGTCCCGGCTGTATGGAATGAGCTCCTCCCTTGAGGAAAGGACGCCGTCCGGCACAATCGCGGTCAAGTCCTCGTGCAGCCCCATTTGAGTCCTACCGCCTACATGCTAAGCAGAGCTTGTTATTCATCGTTTTGCATCCCCGGCTGGATGAGTGCCGAAGTGGCATATCGCCTCATCTCTGTTCAACCTTGATGACCGCCGCTGTGGTTTCGCCTTCCCCTCAGGATCGCGGAGCCGCTCGGGTTGACCGTTATCCTCTTCCAGTCCATGGGTATCGGGTACCTGGACTGGTTTTCCGGCTCAGAGTCTATCAATATCTCCTGCGAGTACCAGTTCCTTGGAACGGTGAATTCCACGGGCTTTTCGCCGGGATTGAGCAGAATCAGCAGATCCTCCTCAGACACGCTTTCGTCGTGATATCCAAGATCTTCAATGCCTGTTGCTGAAAGGAGGATGCCAATTGCCTTGTTGTCCGAGTGCCAGTCTCCCTCCTGCATTTCCATCCCGTCCGGCCTCAGCCATGCGATGTCCTTGGCGCCGTCGGAGACGACAGTACCGTGGAAATAGCCCCTCCTGCGCAGGACGTGGTACCGCATCCTTATGTTCACCATCCGCCTCGTGAAATCGAGCAGGAGCTGCTGCCTCTGTCCGATGTTCCAGTCGTACCAGCTTGTCGAATTATCCTGGCAGTAGGCGTTGTTGTTTCCACCCTGCGTCCTTCCTATCTCGTCTCCTCCGAGGATCATCGGGACACCGTGGGAGGTGAGCAGCGTGATCAGGAAGCTCCTTATCCTGCGCTGCCTCTGGAGGTTTATAGCCGGGTCGTCCGTTTCGCCCTCGACGCCCATGTTTGAGCTCAGGTTGTCATCCATCCCATCCCTGTTGTCCTCGAGGTTTGCCTCGTTGTGCTTCGTGTTGTAGCTCACAAGGTCGTTCAACGTGAAGCCGTCGTGGGAGGTGACGTAGTTGATGCTTGCATGCGGCCTCCTTCCGTTTGCAGCATAGAGATCGGATGATCCGGAGAATCTTGTCGCAAATTCTGACAGGTTGTTGGGTGACCTTGCCCAGTACCGTTTCACTGAATCCCTGTACTTGCCGTTCCACTCGGCCCAGTGTGTAGGGAATTGCCCCACCTGGTAACCGCCCGGGCCGACGTCCCACGGCTCCGCTATGAGCTTAAGCCTTGAGATTATCGGGTCCTGGTGAATGACATCGAAGAAGGATGACAGCCTGTCCACGGCGTACAGCTCCCTTGCAAGTGTGGATGCGAGGTCGAACCTGAAGCCGTCCACATGCATCTCGGTGGCCCAGTACCTCAGGCTGTCCATTATAAGCTGGAGCACCTGCGGGTGCCTTGCGTTCAGGGTGTTTCCCGTCCCTGTAAAATCAACGTAGAACCTGGGATTGTCATACGCCAGCCTGTAATACACGCTGTTGTCTATTCCCCTGAAACTGAGCGTCGGGCCGAGATGGTTGCCCTCGCCTGTGTGATTGTAGACAACATCCAGAATTACCTCTATGTCGTTTTCATGGAGCGTCCTGACCATTTCCTTGAATTCGTTTACGGATCCCTGCGGCGAACTGTCCGAAGAGTACCTGACGTCCGGCGCAAAAAATCCGACTGTGTTGTACCCCCAGTAGTTAGTGAGTCCCCTGTCAACCAGCTCCTTGTTTGCCACCTTCTGATGGACAGGCATCAGCTCGACCGATGTTATGCCCAAATCGGTCAGGTAGCGGATCATCTTCGGCGACGCAATGCCGCTGTATGTGCCCCTTTTTGACTGCTCCACCTCCGGATGGTTGAGCGTCAGGCCCTTGACATGAGTCTCGTAGATGACTGTGCTGCTCAGGCTGTGGCGCGGATTCCTTACTCCTTTCCAGTCAAACGAGCTGCCGATCACGGCGCACTTGGGCAGAGACTTTGAGCTGTCGGACCAGCTGAATGACATATCGGCCTGATCGCTTCCAATGACATAACCGAAAAGATCGTTTGTCCAGCTGATCGTGCCATCCATGGCCCTTGCATACGGATCAAGCAACAGCTTGTTGCTGTTGAACCTGTGACCGAGTTCCGGCTTGTACGGGCCATCGACCCTGTAGCCGTACAGGTCTCCGGGCTTTATGCCCGAGACGAAAATGTGCCAGACATAATCGTCCACCTCCTTGACTTCGAATTCCTCAGCAGGCTGTTCCGTTCCCTGGCTGTCGAAAAGCTGAAGTGTCACTTTTTTCGCATTCTCTGAATAGATGGCAAAGTTCGCGCCATCATCCTCCAGAGTCACGCCCTGTGGATATGGAGAGCCTATTCCCGTTCTCCGAGAGGGAGTCACACACCCTCGTCAGTCGAAATCATTATTTAGTTTTTGTTCACCGAGTTCCGCTACCAGCAACCGGATGGCGCGCATAGGTATGTCGACCCATGAGGGTCTGTTGTTCATTTCGTATCTCAGCTCGTAGACTGCCTTCTCCAGGGTGAAAAAGCGGACAAGGCCGATCATGCCGTCATATGATTCCGGCAGATACTGGATAGCAGGCGAATATGCGTTCCAGTATGATTCGAGGAAGGCAGACGATGCCATGCTCCTCCAGCGAACAGCAAGCTCGCTGTGCGGCTCGCCGGAACCAGGCTTCCTTTCTGCAAAGCTTATTGAATAGTCCAGCGAGCGGAGCATGCCGCTCACGTCCCTGAGCGCACAGTGCCGCGACCTTCTGTAGCCAAGCGAGCGCATCGGCTCCCCCTCAAAATCGATGATGTAGAACTCATCACCCGCCTTGAGCACCTGGCCGAGATGGTAATCGCCGTGGATTCTTATCTTGTGCATGTGCCCAGAATCCAGTCTCCTCACGATACCGGCTGCTCCAAGAAGCTCCTTCTCCGAGTTTGAAAGTTCGCCTGCAAGCTGTGCGATGCCCGGCTCCATTCCATCGAGTTTCTTCCTGACCAGAGCAAGGGTGTCTGCAACCAGAGAACAGTAATCGTCCGCCCACTTCGATTTGTCATTCGAAGTCACGGCGACGGGAGTGAATTCACCGTCCGCCTTCAAGAT
>JAKAPY010000114.1 GCA_021811925.1 Thermoplasmata archaeon
GTGATATCAAGGATCGACAAGGCAAGGGCAAACAAACTCATGCCCCTTGCCAACGCCAGAGGCGAATTCAGGGTGGTGGAAAGATCCTCAATGCTTTTTTTCACTCCTGAAGGCTGGTCTCCTCCGGGCGGGAGAGCAGACGGCAGGGTCGCGATTGTTACCGCTGGCTCCTCAGATATGGCTGTTGCGGGTGAAACAATTGCCCTCCTCGATATGCTTGGATACTCGCACGGCGACTATTTCGATTGTGGAATCGCCGGAATGCACAGGACGGTGAAGGCGGCCTCAGAGGTCTTGGCAGGCAAGTACACCTTAGCCATAGTGTTCGCCGGAATGGAGGGCGCACTCGCGTCCGTGTTCGCTTCCCTTGTCCCGATACCAGTAATTGGCGTTCCCACATCAACCGGGTATGGTTTCGGCGGTGGCGGAATCGCCG
This sequence comes from Thermoplasmata archaeon, assembly GCA_021811925.1. GTDB lineage: Archaea > Thermoplasmatota > Thermoplasmata > Sysuiplasmatales > Sysuiplasmataceae > JAJZXY01. The sequence goes on from JAKAPY010000114.1 coordinate 437, forward strand.
CCCTGAACTCAATGCTTCAGAGCTGCATCCCAGGCCTGGTTACAGTTAATATTGACAACGGTGTAGGTGCAGCTGCGGCTGCGATATCGATATTGCGGGCTGCACGGAAACGGTGATTGCATGAACAAAGCACATACATCGTCCATGGCGGCAATTTCATGAGGTTGTTCAGCAGGCGGCTTAATCTGACCGTACGTCAGATGGCTCATGAGGACATAGATGAAGTAAGGGAAATAGGCAGGAAGGCATGGTCAGACCTCTACAGCAGGGAGTTCCAGCAGAATTTGGAAGTACCGAAGAGGACAAGGAAGAACATAATCTTCTACATGGACAAGGAACCTGAGGGTTGCATGGTTGCCGAGTCCAACGGGAAAATTGTGGGCGACGTATTCTGCCACATATGGGGAAAGGTGGGATGGTTTGGCCCCGTCGAGGTCCTCCCAACTCATCAGAATTCGGGCATTGGCAAGAGTCTTATATCGAGCGCAAGGGAATTCCTGGAACACAGAGGATGCACCGTCACAGGGCTTGAAACAATGCCAGAGACGGTAAAGAACATGTCCCTCTATTCAAACATGGGCAGTTTTCCAGACAGGATCACATACCTGCTCGAGAAGGGTCTGGTGGAAAGATGGAGAAACACTGTCGGCACGCCTCAGGGCCTTCAGGTTGTGAGGTACAGGGATATGCCCGAGACGGATGCCCTTTCTTCCGTGAGGAGGCTGTCATCCACGGTAATGCCCGGACTTGACTATTCTGACGAAGTCCGTTTTTCAATGAAGCATGATACGGGGGATGTGCTCTTCCTCAAGAAGGATGGGGATATAATTGGCTTTTCGCTCGTGTATACTTACAGCACATCGGAGGGATCTAACAATTCGTCAATACGACTCATGGCAGTCGCACCCGAGCATTCCAACAGGGTCGAGGGAGAGTATCTGGTGAGAATGAGCGAAGAGGCCGCTCTTGAGGCGGGCAGGGACAGGATGCACGTCCGGTTCTATACAGGGAACTACGGCGCTTTCGGCCTGCTGAAGAGTTGCGGTTATACCCTAAAAGGCACAAACGTAAGGATGCTGTTCAGCGGAAGAATTCCTGAAGACGGAAGGGTCTATCACCTGAGTTCCTGGGCAGGATAAATCCGGACTCCCGGCAATTGCCTATTTATACAGTAAAGCAGGAATTGGGCATGTAATGAGAGAACTCCCTGTTCTTTCCACACACGAGTCAGGGGACATATTCGCCGGCCCTGACACTCCATATGCCGTATCCATATGCGTCAGATGCAGGGGAACCAAGTTCCTGTGCGGAAAGCCAGCCTGTCCGATTCTTGTAAGGTATTTCGCCGATCAGAAGGTGAAAGTGCTCACCGAAAAGAGTGAAATGGACGGCCTCTCGCCTCCCGGCGTCTTCATCGGCAGATACGGGTATCCGAAGGTCGACATCGGCCCTTTCATAAGCCCCGTGACCGAAAATGTGGATATCATGGATACCCCGGAGCTTTGGATTGGAAAGAGTCTCGATGAAATCACTCAGATGAGATTTTCACTCGTCAGGGGAAAGCACAGCGTACGTGTAGACAACAGGTCTGGAGACAGGGTGTACGGGATAGTCCAGGAGATTGCAATGTCCAGCAGCACTCCTGAGGTGGAAGTGAAGTTCTCCAGGCCACCCGTGGCTTCCATTGGACTTAGCGACAGCGTCCAGCCCTTCGGACGATCAGGGACGATTGAAAGGGTCAGGGCCGATACGGGCAGATTCAACACGAGGATAGAGAAGGCATACAATGACAGCGACTTGAAAGCCTCGGAAGCAGTCGTCAACCTGTACAGGTCAAATGTCCTTGTCTCATCGATTCAGAGGGCGTTCAGCGCCGGCGTGCTCGGGTTGAACAAGAACAGGAAGATGGTTCCCACAAGATGGAGCATAACGGCTGTTGACGACATGCTCGGCAAGGCGCTCCTCTCCAGAAACAAGTACAACCCCGTCCTTGAGGAAATCAGGATTTACACAATAACCTCCCTGGACAACAGGTGGGTGGTAATGATGCTGCCCACTTCATGGCGTTATGAGCTTGTGGAAGCGTGGTACCCAAACACGACATGGAATCCCATGGGGAAGCAGATTTCGATATTCTCATCATATGAGTTCTTTGAGGGAAGGAAGCAGTATGCGGAGATAGGTGGCTGCTATTATTCCGCCAGGCTTGCGGTCAACGAGCTTTTCGAGAGGGAAAAACTCCAGGCGGGCGTTGTAATCCTCAGGGAGTCTCACCCCGGGTACATAATGCCAATTGGTGTCTGGAACGTGAGGGAGCACGTCAGGAAGGCGCTTACTACCCAGCCGTACAAGTTTGAAACACTTGATTCGGCCCTTTCATTTGCCCAGCAGATACTTGACATTCCGATGAAAAGGTGGATAGCCAACAGCGGAGTGCTGAAGAACTACATTCAGCAGACGACGCTGGACTCTTTTGCAGCCGCATGAACAGGGCATAGACTTAAGAGATGTTCGAGTCATACGAAGTTATTAGTGACATATATGATGGCCGGTCAGCCTATTATCATACTCAAGGAAGGAACCGAGAGAGAGTCGGGTAAATCTGCAAGGCAGAACAACATTGCTGCGGCAATTGCGATAGCAGACGCAGTAAGGAGCACGCTCGGGCCGAAGGGAATGGACAAGATGCTTGTCGATTCACTTGGTGAAGTTGTCGTTACAAACGACGGTGCAACGATTCTGAAGGAGCTGGAGGTGGAACATCCTGCCGCAAAGATGCTCGTCGAGGTCGCCAAGACGCAGGACAACGAGGTAGGGGATGGCACCACTACTGCTGTCATACTCGCAGGCGAGCTTCTGAAGAGGGCTGGAGAACTGGCAGACAAGAATGTTCATCCGACCGTCATCACGCTTGGTTACAAGATAGCCGAGGACAAGGCCTTCAAGCTACTTGACGAGTTCGCGATAAGCGTTAAGCCGGATGACGTTCAGATGCTGAAGAATGTCGCTGCAACTGCAATAAGCGGCAAGAATGTTGGAGGCGGCAATGAATACCTTTCAGAGCTTGCAGTCAAGTCGGTAAGGATGGTGGCTGAGAAGGTGGACGATTCCTACAGGGTAGACACCGACAACATCAAGATAGAAAAGAAGCACGGCGGATCAGTTTCTGAATCAGAGATCATCTCGGGATTCGTCATAGACAAGGAACGGGTGCATCCACGCATGCCTTCTGTCGTCAAGGAGGCAAGAATAGCGCTAATCACACAGGCCCTTGAGATCAAGAAGACAGAGGTGTCATCCTCGATTCAAATCAAGGACCCTTCGCAGATACAGAAGTTCCTTGACCAGGAGGACGAGACGCTGAAGGAGATGGCCGACCAGATTACTTCGGCCGGGGCGAATGTCGTCATATGCGAGAAGGGTATATCCGATTCCGTCCAGCATTATCTCGCAAGGGCCGGGATATACGCCGTCCAGAGGGCAAAAAAGTCCGACATGGAAAAACTTGCGCGGGCAACAGGCGGAAAGCTCATAGCAAATACAAGGGACCTCGGCAAGTCGGACCTTGGTTATGCGAAGGAAGTGGAGCAGCGCAAGATTTCCACCGAGGAAATGACATTCATAACTGGTTGCAAGAACCCGAAGTCGGTCACAGTCCTCCTCCGCGGGGGAACTGAGCATGTGGTCGAAGAGCTTGAAGCGGCCTTCACCGATGCAATGAGGGTGGTTGCGGTCGCCGTTGAAGACGGCAAGGTGGTCGCAGGCGGCGGCTCGGTTGAGACTTACATAAGCATGCATCTGAGGGACTTTTCATCGAGCGTGGGTGGAAGGGAACAGCTTGCGGTGGATGCGTTTGCAGTTGCCCTGGAGTACATACCAAGGACATTGGCTGAAAATGCGGGCCTCGACCCCGTGGATCTGCTCCTGGAACTCAAGTCCAGGCATTCAAAGGGAAAGGGTGTCTGCTATGACGGCATATCCGTCGAGGACGGAAAAATCAAGGACATGCTGAAACTTAAGGTGATTGAGCCTGTTAGGGTGAAGAGACAGGCCATATCATCCGCGGCCGAAGTTGCAAACATGATACTCCGTATTGATGATGTGATTGCATCCAGGAAAGGCGGGGCGGGTCCAGCGGGTGCACCGCCGGGAGCCGGTGGCATGGGTGGCATGGGCGGAATGCCGCCGGGCATGATGTAAGTTCCTCCCCTGCGCCACCCGGATGAGGCACTACCTGGACTTCGCTTTCCCTGCTTTGATCGCTCTGGAAAGCTCCATTGCCGCCAGTATGAGTCCCATGTGGCTGAATGCCTGTGGGAAATTGCCGAGGAAGTCGCCCGAATCCGGGTCTATTTCCTCGGAAAACAGGCCAAGATGGTTGGAAAAAGAGAGAGCGTGCTCGAGCATGCCTGTCGCTTCCGCGATATTTCCTGCCCTTGCGGTGGATGCAATGTACCAGAAGGTGCATATTATGAATGCACCCTCCTCTCCCGAGAGGCCATCGTTTCCCCTGTATCTGAACACAAAGCCGTTTCGAACAAGTTGTTTTCTTACGGCCTTAAGCGTTGAGGAAAATCTCCTGTCCCTCGGATCGATGAAACCACGGAGAGGCATGAGCAAGACGCTTGCATCCAAGTAACCACCCTCCAGGCCGCTCAGGAATGATCCCATCTTACTGTCATAGGCGCTCTTCAGGACTTCCTCCTTCACCAACCTGGCTGCCTCACGGTACCTCTTCATCCTGCCCTTGTAACCAACCCATCCTGCCATTTCGGCAGCTCTTGAAAAGGCGACCCAGGACATGACTGCGGAGTGTGTATGCCTTTGCTCTCCGTTTCTCATCTCCCAAATGCCCATGTCCTTGCTCTTCCAGTTCTCCTCGAGGTACATTGCGGTCGAGTCGACGACTCTCCACATCATGTCAGGAAGCTTCTCCGGGGGCCTGAAGGTGGAGTATATTGCATCAACAACAGATCCGTATATGTCGAGCTGCAGCTGGTCGGTGGCGCCATTGCCCTGCCTCACGGGCCTGGAATTCATGTATCCTGACAGGTTTGCCAGTATCTGCTCATCCGGAACGAGATCTCCCTCCACGCTGTACATAACACGCATTGCCTTTGGATTCGATGCGTGTCCACGCAGAAGGTGAATCAGCCACATGAAGTACTTCATTTCCTCTTCTTCGTGACCCAGCGCATTGAATGAAAGCAGGGCATATGTCGAGTCCCTGATCCATGAGAATCTGTAGTCCCAGTTTCTTTCGTGGCCGATTGACTCCGGCAGGCTCGTTGTTGCAGCGGCGCATATTGCCCCCGAGGGGCTGTAGCTGAGCAACTTCAGAACGAGTGCGGACCTAAGCACTTCCTCTTTCCAGGGGCCCTCATAGGAA
>JAKAPY010000115.1:0-2788 GCA_021811925.1 Thermoplasmata archaeon
CGTCCTGAGCGGGAAGCGGATAAGGAAAGGGGAAGGCGTTCTCTTCAAGACACGCAACTCGGCCATGTATGACATGCCTTTCACGAGGGATTTTGTCTACTTGGAAGGAGGAGTTGCAGAAAGGCTCGTAGAGCTCGGTGTATCGGTCGTGGGCCTGGACTATCTCTCCGTTGAGGCATTTGGTTCACATGACGCTCCGGTCCACAACACGCTCCTGTCACACAACATACCGATCATCGAGGGCCTGTGCTTCAAGGGCGTCAGGGCAGGAAGGTACACCCTTGCAGCCTTTCCCCTCAGGCTCGCCGGCAGGGAGGCCGCCCCCACAAGGGCAGTGCTCTTCTCCCCGCCGCTGAGTGGCCTGAGTTGAAAAAGCCATCCCAGCTCCCCTCCCACCTGCGCACTGTTTTCCGTCGAAAGGAAATGAGTCTGGCAGCCATCAAAAAGTTTAATCTATGCCGACCATCAATCACGATCAAGTGTTTTGTATGGCGGTCGGAAATTACTATTCAAACCGGATGGGATCGATGCATGCAAATGCCACTGAATTCTGCCTCCGCAGGATGCATTCTGATTTGGGCGCCTATGCAGCGAATTCACCCGTCCCACGCTGCGTTAGCCAGAGAAAAGTGATTGAACCAATTTGCAAGATATGATTCAATGACCGTGGTAGATTTCACCTACAATGGCAGGGGCCTCAGGGCGGACGAAGGCATAACAGTTGCAGAAGCGCTCAGGTCAAACGGAATCAGGCTCGGCGGCCGAAGCATGCGCCTCCGCGTCTGGAGGGACGAATACCATCCTCTGAAGGAAGTGCCTTCCGCATGGGTCAGCATTGATGGAATAGCGAACATCAACGCCTACAGGGTAAGGCTGAAGGGTGGAATGAAGATTGCTTCACAGACAAGGAGGAGCCTGCTTGCACTCATAGGCCGTTATTCGGGGACGGGTTTCTACTACAGGAATTTCACCCGCTCGGAGTTTGCAAGAAATTTCTTCTTTGAAAGGGTTAAGAAAGTAAACGACTACGGCGGGCCGATCGAGCCCACGAATTCTTCGCCCGGTGGGGTCAGCGAACTTGTATTTGAGCCGTCCGAAGAGATGGTTACAGATGTCCTGATAGTGGGTGCGGGGAGATCGGGACTTGCTGCGCTGGCGGCACTGAACATGCCTGAAGGCCGCACAGTCATCGTGGTGGACGCACAGCCCAGGGAGACTATCGAGGACAATTTCAGGCAGCTTGTCCTGGACATGAAGGGTGATGCATTTCCGCCACAGCTTTGTCCTGCGGCTGCAGACACTCTTGACGGGCTGCTGAAGAGGAAGAACGCAACACTGCTTGACGGAACAACCATATTCGGTGCATTCGAGGGGGGAGAATACACGGCAGCCAGGGGATATTCCAAAATCCTTTTGCTCAAACCGTCCGCGGCAATACTCTGCACCGGTTCTGAGGAAGTCAAGCCGGTATTTCAGAAGAATGACATACCGGGCGTCATCACTTCAAAAACACTTCTTTCAATGCCACCGAACCTGTTTCGGGGCAGAAAGTTCCCGTTGCTTTGCCTGGAAACGCCTCTGTCTGTGAACTACCTTTCGAGGATATCCGCCGTCGTCAGGCCCACGCACGTTTTCCTCTCCTTCAGCGCCGACGAGGAATACGTGGCACAACTCTCTTCAGTCTTCGGCATTGCAGTGCCGGACATATTGCCGGGAAGACCTTCAGCTGCTTATGGAACATACAGGGTGGAAACGCTCACGGTCTCACTGGCAGCGGGTGGCACGAAACAGTTTCCGACAGATCTCATTGTACTTGCAGGCAGAAGACAACCAAGGGCGGAACTTGCGCTCCTGCTTTCACTGAACAGCATCATTGACGAGGAGACCGGCATGCCCGTTCCGGCAGTGAACGAGGAGATGCTCTGCGGCGGAGATGTCTATGCATGCGGCTCACTTGTCTACCGGGACGGGACACGCTCAATCGCTTCCGCCATTGTGGCGGCCGAAAGCGTTTCAGTCAAACTGGGGATGAAGGGAAGGAGCGAACTCATGCCTTCCCTGAATGGCGCAATGACGAAAAAGGAAGGATTCAAGCAACTGGCACCCGGGCAGCCGGGAGGGAAGTCGGTTGTCTGCCCGTGCCTCGACGTCACAATCGAAGACATGAGCAGGCTGTACTCCGAGGGTTATGAAACAATCAACAGGATGAGGCGTTTCTCCGGCCTGTTCATGGGTCCCTGCCAGGGTGCTCGGTGCTACAGGAATGTGTTCGAAGCATACCGTTCGATATCCGGGAAGCAGATAGATCTGCCGACGGTCAGGCCTCCCCTCGTGCCTGTGTATCTCGGGGCGCTTGCGCTCACGGACATACCATTCGAGGAGGAGAAGAAATGACGGAGCAGCTCGATGTTGCTGTAATAGGCGCAGGCATTTACGGCCTGATGACTGCCCACAGGCTCCTGACCATGGGAGTCAGGAGGGTTGCAGTCTTTGAAATGAATTACATCGGAAGCGGGCAGTCAAGCAGGAACGCGGGCGGCATAAGGGCACAGTTCGCAAATCCACACACAATAAGGTTCATGGTTGCTGCGGAGAACGAGTGGAGGGGCATGACGCAGGAGCTCGGCTACAACATACTGTTCACGCAGGACGGCTATCTCTTCTCATGCTATGACGATGAGGACCCGGAGCTCTACGCACTCCACAGGAGGCTGCAGAATGATAACGGTGTCAAGTCCGTCTGGCTCGAACCGGATGCAGTATCGGAGCATGTCCCGGGCATCAATCG
>JAKAPY010000115.1:2798-5808 GCA_021811925.1 Thermoplasmata archaeon
GGGACTTGTGGGTGCGAATTTCCACTCGCTTGATGGAATACTGCATCATGACGCGGTGATATCGGGCCTTATCTTCTCCATCAGGAGGAACGGCGGAAAGATATACGAGCATACGCCCGTCAGCAAGGTCGAGATGGGCCATGATGGAAAGGCGACACTGCGCACGCCAAACGGCAATTTTCAGGCAGACTACGTTGTCAACGCAACCGCAGCTTACGCGCCTGGCATTGCATCCGGCCTTGGCATAAGCCTTCCGATAAAACCAGTGAGGAGGGAACTGGTTGCGACCGAGCCGCTCCAGTTTTTCATGAAGCCAATGCTTGTCTCACTGAAGTACGGCATCACGATACACCAGTCGCTTCGAGGCGAGTTCATCGGCCATACGAGCATCGCCGAACCCGAAAACTTCGACCTGAAGGCAAGCTTTGCATTCATGGTCAAGTACGCCAGGGACATTACAAAGCTGCTTCCATTCATGAAGAACGTGAGAATAGTCAGGCAGTGGGCAGGAACATATGATATGACGCCAGACAACTCTCCTGTCCTCGGACCGGCGCCATCAATGCCAAACTTCATAAATGCAGCAGGAAGCAGCGGTCATGGTTTCATGATGTCTCCCGCCGTAGGAAAGTTCATCGCGGAGTACATTACAACGGGCAGGGTGAACGAGCTGATGAAGCCTTTCGGCCTCGAAAGGTTCGAGAAGGGCGAGCCGCTGACGGAGCTTGTCCTGTCACACAGGGGAGTGCTGTGATGCCCCCCTCAAAGAGTTAAAATCATATCACCGCAATGACAGAAAACACGCTGCGGAGGTGTGAGTGCATTGTACGCCGAACCAACGAAAATAATCTGTGTCGGCAGGAATTACCTGCTCCATGCAAGGGAGCTCAACAACGATGTCCCTGCAGAGCCCATGTTCTTCCTCAAGCCTCCAAGCTCGGCAATAAGGAACGGGCAGAGCATAGTTCTGCCACCGGGTGCAGGGAGGGTCGATTTTGAGGCGGAGCTCGGGGTCGTTATATCCGACAGGGCTGCCAGGATTTCCAAGGCTGAGGCTTTCGATCATGTTTTAGGCTATGTAGTCTGCAACGACGTGACTGCAAGGGAAATGCAGGACAGGGCGAAGCGCTCCGGGCAGCCCTGGTCCGTGTGCAAGGGGTACGACACATTCTTCCCCATGTCCGAAATGAAACATGCACGGGAAGTTTCAGACCCCGGGCAGCTGGATATTGAACTCAGACTCAACGGGGAACAGAGGCAGAAAGGGAACACAAGGGACATGATTTTCCCGATCGAGAGGCTTATAAGCGATATCTCCCGGGTGATGACCCTTGAGAGGGGCGACATAATCGCAACCGGTACACCATCCGGCATAGGGCAGCTTCACCCCGGGGACAAAGTGGTGATATCGATAGAATCGGTTGGAACGCTGTCCAGCAATGTGACCGGCTCCTAGTCCCAGAACCTCTTCGTTCTTGCGAAAACGATCTCCTGCTCCAGGACTTCCTTCAGGAGCTGCTCCTCGTCAGAACCGTGCCTTGCGAGAATCTTTGCTGCGCTGTCGGGGCCTATTCCCCTGCCCGCAAGGACAATCAGTGCCCTCTGTCCATATTCCATGACAAGGTTGGCATTCTTCCTGAGCTTCCTGGAAAGCTTCTGGTCCTCCTCCCTTGCGCGTCCGGAGAGCTCTTCAGCCTCATACTTGCTCAGTGCCGCAACCATCCTGCTGCCGCACTTCCAGCATTTTATCCTCTTCTCCTCCCTTGCCGCCTTTGTCTTCTTCTTCGCCCTGCAGTAGAGGCAGACGAGTGTGAACTCCTCGTCCATCAGCCTCCTGCTGAGGGCCTCAAGAATGCCCTTGTCCGCCCTTGCCGGCTTGTAAAGCTCCCTTGTGGTGTCAATCCCCTTCTCCCCCACCGGCGACAGCGGTGCATGGACCACTTCTATCCCGCCGGATGCGATAAGCGTCAGCACCTTCCCGGTTGTTTCTATGTCCATGCTTTCCCAGACGGTCTTGTCAATTGTCTCGTCCATCACGGGCGTGTGCTCGTATGTGGACATCAGCCTCGGCAGGTTGAGCTCCCTGTAGTCGGCATCCTTGCGTATGATTCCGAATTTCTTTCCGACGAAAAGGAACTGCCATTTGGCGTAGGAAACATTCGAAACTATTTTCCTCATGAATGCGTCGAGCGCTTCCGGCTGAATTGACCTCAGCGCCTCTTCCACCCACTCCCTCCTGAATCCGCGGGGCATGTCGAGGACTATCCTGTAAGGGTCAATGTCTATCCCAACGCTCTCTCCGGATCTTGCGGATATAATCGCAGCTATCATCCTGGAAAGTGTTTCGTTTACACGTGTGCCGAAGCAGCAGTTGAGCACAACCCTCCTGCCTGATATCTCAATGACAATCCTGCTGTCGGTGGCCAGGACAAAGGGCTCCTTCACGCTGTCGAGGTATTCCAGTATCTTGCGGGCGGACTCCGCATCGACTGGATAGTCCGCGAAATTCCTCATGCGGCGCAGTTTTCCGACCTCCTGCGCCACCTCGAACGGGACTGGTATCTCTTCACCTACCCAGGAAGGGAGGGCTCCAAAGACCGAGACCGGTTCCACAAGTATCTCCGTCTCCCTGAGCTCCACGATCCTCCAGCTCCTTCCATGTGTGATGAAGACGGCCCCTTCCTCGGCAAAGGAGACGACAAACCCCTCATCGAGCGTTGCGATGATCTTTCTCGATCCTATGTCCCTTATGCTGAATGTCTTCTCGTCCCTGATCATCGAAATGTTTTCGTAGAAGTAGTGGAGGCCCCTCATCGACCTCCTTACCCTCTCATCCTCGACTTTGACGAGCCTGTATTCTTTTGCGAAATCGAAAAGCTCCATGAACCTTGCTTTGGATAGGCCTGTGAACGGGTAGCTCCTCCTTATCGTGGAATACATCTCATCCGGAGTGTATGTCCCCTCCGACGACATTGCTACTATCTGGTTTGAGAGCACAGTGAGCGGCAGC
>JAKAPY010000116.1 GCA_021811925.1 Thermoplasmata archaeon
CCTCGGCCATTTATCCTTCCCCATGTGCTGGCAGGCCGTCCCTGATGTGGGCATGCGATTCACGCACCGCCTGCCTGGCGCTCCGGGCCGACACGGCCGGGCAAATGGTGTGGATGTGGCGAAATGCTGAAAATGTATTTTAACAGGGACAGGTTTTAATCTGCAGGTAATCGTACTTCGAGCCAGTGGCTCAACGAGAAATAGGATGCCCGGAGGGGTGATAAATGAACAGCGAAACGCAGGGAAAGTTGTTGACAGGGATGTTCGGAGGCATACTGTTGATGTTCATCATACAGTTTGCAATTCTGAATGTCTTGACCTATGATATAGCCAACCATGCTTACCAGTATTTTGTGTTCCTCCCGCTCATGCTCATTGTAGTCCTGGTCGTCGCATCCCTGTGGCTCCTTGAGAGGATGACCAAGTGACGATTGTTGTGGAAATCTGTAATTTCAATGACAAAAGACTTGCAGAGGCCCTGAGGGGGCTATCGCTTCAGAGCCGCCTGCCTGACAGGGTCCTTATTGCAGATGGGGGCTCAAGCGAGGATTATCTGAGCCGAATGAAGAGCTGGCAGCAGTCTGATCCGGGAGTGGGACGGCTCAATGTTGAATGGAAGGTGCTGAAGGGGACACCACTCGAGACAAGACAGAAGTCGATAGACTACCTTGACGAGGATGTGACTGTTTTCCTTGATTCGGATGAAGTTCCGATGTCCAACTGGCTTGACGAGATCACTGCCCCCATACTGCAGGGAAATGCCGATTTCACGGGCGGCGTGATGCACTCCGTCATAAACAGCCCGGATTTCATTTCATCCTATTACAAGGAGATAGAGGACAGAATCTACGGATCGGATGTCACAATCGATGTTACATACATGCCGCTGGGAAACACTGCCTGGAAGACTGAAATACTGAAGCGGCTGAAATTCGACATGAGGCTCGCCAAGTCATGTGGAGAAGCAGAGGATTATGACCTCGAAATGAGGGCAATCGACAGCGGATACCGGGGAGCATATGTCCCGGGGGCGCTTGTCAAGCACTTCCAGAACTTCCCGAAAACATACTGGGATCTGGTGAGAAAACGTTACCAGTACCTCCTCGGAGCGTCTGTGGTAATGATAAAGAACAGACGGCTTGGCAAACGTGTCAGGGAGAAGAGAATGAAACTGAGGCACCCGTTTGGAAAGGTGGAAACACTGTTGAAACCCCTGGCGCTCGTTCATGGATTTTTCAGATGGCACTTCAGGGTCTCCCGAATGAAGTCCTGATAACTTCCCTTAACAGTTGTTATACGCCGCCCGGGAAGGGGTCAAGCTGGCACTTCTTTTTATTACAATTCCGTAGTTGCCCAGTGCAGCGCTTGCCCGGCAGAGCATTGCAGAGGAGCCTTCCAGCAGTGTTTTTGACCAAATGCCTGACAGGCTGAGGAATCACCCTTTTTCCATGCACATCTGGGACATGGTATTATTACGCTAACCTCATTCCAGCTAAACCAGATATGCGGGAGAAGGAGGGTTGGATGGTCCTGTTTCGTTCGCAGGGTATAGAAAAATCAATGAACCCCCAGATGCATAGAGATCGCATCGCTGGATACGAAAAAAGGGGGCAACAGTGATACTTATGAACAAAATACCCGGCCGGAAGAACTACAGGGACGATCAGCTTGAGCGTACTCGTCGGGTTCAGAAAGTGGGTGGTTCGTCTCTTTCGGTGACACTGCCGAAAAACTGGATAGAAGAGATAAACCTGAGGCCTGGAGACATACTTACATTCAAAGAAATGAGCGGAGGCAGGCTTGAGCTCGCAAAAGAGATCCAGGGAGAGCTCGCCCCGGAAGTGCAGAAGACGGTGCACATCGACATGGATGTTGATGAGCCGCACATGCTTACAAGGCTCATAGTCGGCTCGTACATTGCAGGCCACGACAACGTGATTATCAGGTCAAAGGAACCATTCGCGGAATCTCAGAAGGAGGAGGCCGCGGCAGCAGCCAAGAGGATGCTTGGACTCAGCCTGGTGGAGCAGACGCAAAACAGCATGGAGTTCCAGAACTTCATAGACCCGATAAAGTACAGGCTGGACCACATTATGTCCAGGGTGGTCGGAGTCCTTTCTGCTGAGATAGATGGCTGCAGGAAAGGCATCCTGGATTCGGACAAGGACGCACTTGAAGGCGTTTTCGGCCTCGAGGACGAAGTGGACAGCTTCTATCTCCTGATGATAAGACAGCTCCTGCTGTCATCTGAGAACTACAGGCTCGCGAAAGGACTTGGTATTGAAAACCACAGGTATCAGATGGGCTACAGGCTTGTAATAAAGGACCTGGAAATGGTCGGCGACCTGGTGTTCAAGATCGCGAATGAGATTTGGTCGCTGGCGGAAACAGATACGCAGCTGCCAGACCCGGCCAGGGACGCAATAGGCGGCCTCCTTGCCAATCTTCGGCAGTTCATTCTGAACAGCTACGACGCATTCAGGGAACTCTCTCTTCAGGAGATCAACACAGTGATAAACGAAATCACGGGGTGGCTGGATGACATGTCTGAAAGGGCTCACAGGTTCACGACGAGCCTCCCGACGCCAATTGCAATTACGGTCCAGCGCATAGTGTCGCACTGCATAGAGGCCGTCAGGCTGCTTTTAGTGGTGGATGAGATTGCATTCAACAGGTCGATGGAAAGAGACAGGACGCAGGACAACGGCGCCCACATAAATGTAAACCACAGGGGCAGGTAGGCAGATTCACACCACTGACTTCTTCACGGCATCCACTGCAAGCGAGGCTATGTCTCCCATGAGCTCGTAGCCAATACCGTTCCTCCGGAGTTTGGCCGCAGCGACAAGCGTCGTGCCCGAGCCGAGGAACGGGTCGAGGACAGTCTCTCCGACATAGCTGTAGGCCCTGATGAGCCTTTGAGGAAGTTCAAACGGAAAAGGTGCTACGTGGCGTCGCCTGTCTCCGCTCCCCTCCGGGTGCATTGTCCACACGTCACTGTTCTTCAGCGACAGCCAGAAATCCCTGTCGAGCTTCGACGCCTCCTTCTGTTCACTTGTTAGATGTGCGTATTTCCTGTAGCCTGCCGGAGCCGGCTTCTCAAACTCGAGTATTGACTCATGTGAGTTGTTTACAAGTATGCCGCCGGGGTACGGGTAGGTTCCAAAGTGCGCCCTAACAGAATTTGTCTTGTGCCAGATAATGTCCCTCTTGAAGACAAAACCGATTTCCTCAAGCACGTCGACCGTCCTTCCCACAAGATTCAGTGACTTGAATCCTCCCCCTTCGAGGCGCACAGGGAGGTTCATTATGTTGACAAATGCCTTCCTGCCGGGCTGCAGCACCCTGTAGACCTCCTTCCATACCATCGAGATGGATGAGAACCATTCATCCACGTCGTGAATGCCGCCGAGATCGCCCTTTACACTTTCCCGCGAGTACATTTTTGCGTCGAAGTACGGGGGGGAGGTAATCATCAGATTGACAGAACCGTCATGAAGCTCCTTCATCTCCGCAGAGTCGCCCCTGACCACCCTCTGCATTGTCTCGCCTGCAGGAATGGAGGAGACGCGCGGGATTGAGGGCAAGGGTTCTGGCCTGGGCGGAACTGTGCCTTCGTAATGCTTAAGTGCGACGAGTGAAAAGCGCATCTGGCCGCTGGCGGACACGGATGCTGGTATTGCACTGCCATCGACCAGCCTGTGCAGCTCGTCCACGGAAATGCCAAGATACTTCGCAGATTCGGTAGCCGACAAGTATGTCCTGCTGCGGTAATCATCTGACAGTTCAGCTGTCTTGCGCATCCAGGACAGGCATAAGCATGCATCTAGATATAAACTGGAGCACGGGGCAGGCCGAAACTACCAGTACGCCCTGTCTTCGCCCGCGCCCGACTTGTTGTCCGACTTCCTGTACGGCTGTGTGATGAGCCCCATCTGCTGCATCGTTTCCATAATCGAGGTCAGCATCTTGCCGTTCTCGTCGGCCTTTTTCATGATCGAGGCGATCTTCGCTTCGGCTGAATCAAGCCTCTTGAGTATTAGCTCCAGCTGGCCCTTCATAATCTCGATTTCGTCGGAATCATCCTGACCTGATACCATTTGGATCGGTGCCAGCATCGGACCTGTTGCTTATATCGATTGTGTCTGCTCTGCAAACCGCAGGAATTCGCTGGGTGAGACACCACTGCCCATCTTGGAATCCACCCTTGCCACTGGTTCTCCCTTCTCAAAGAGAATTGCAGTCGGAACCGCCTCGATTGAAAAAGCGTCCCAGAGCGGGGACTCGAAGTCGGAAATATCCACCCTTGCAACATCCACCTTGGCATCGTTCCCGAACTTCTCGTAAGTGGGCATCAGGAGCCTGCAGTAGGGGCACCATGATGCATGAAAAAGAACAACCGTCTTTTCACGAATCCTGAGCGTTGTTGACTTGAAATCGCCTTCCGAAAGCTCAAGCATGCAAAGTTGTAGAAGTTTCAAGTAGAAAAGGTTTGACTCATCTGGCTGGCCTGTTGAAGACTGGCTCAAAGCTCGGGGTACGAATCCTCGGCCTTGAACCTGCTGCTGACCGCTGTATAGTGGGACAGTTCCTCCTTTGTTAGTGGAGCCACCTTGCGGAGCGCCGTCTCGAAGTGCTTCCTCGATATCCTGAGCCTGGAGAGTGAATCAGTATCGAACTTGGGGTGCGCCTCGATGAATTCCTTCATCGCAATCATTGCGGCCTGGTTGCAGACAGCGGCTATTTCCGCGCCCGTGTAGTTCTCCATCACCCCTGCAAGCTTGGATATATCGACATCCGGTGCAAGCGGTTTCTTTGCAGTGTGTATCTTCAGTATTGACTTGCGTGCGCCCGCGTCCGGGGGAGGGACGTAAATCAATCTGTCGAATCTCCCCGGCCTTAGAAGAGCGGGATCCATGATATCCGGCCTGTTTGTTGCAGCCATTACCGAAACACCTTCAAGCTCCTCGAGACCGTCCATTTCAGTCAGTATCTGGCTGACAACCCTTTCGGTGACCTGCGAGTCGCCGGCACTGCCGCCCCTGCTTTGGGTTATCGCGTCAATCTCATCTATGAACACGACGCATGGAGCGGCCTGCCTTGCCTTCCTGAATGTCTCCCTGACAGCCTTCTCGCTCTCGCCCACCCACTTGCTCAGAAACTCCGGTCCCTTTATGCTTATGAAGTTGGCTTCGCTTTCGTTTGCAACCGCCTTTGCAAGAAGAGTCTTGCCCGTTCCAGGCGGTCCGTGGAGGAGTATTCCCTTGGGGGATTTTGCATCCAGCCTTGCAAAAGCCTCGCCATACTTCAGCGGCCACTCGATTGCCTGCTGAAGCTCCTCCTTTATTTCCTGCAGGCCGCCAATGTCTGCCCATGTGACATCGGGCCTCTCGACTATTACCTCCCTCAGCCCGGAGGGGGACATCTCCCTGAAGGCCCCGACAAAGTCATCCGTTGTGACCTTCAGGTTCTTGAGGACCTCAAGCGGTATGGAATCGGATTCCATGTCGATGTCTGGCAGTATTCTCCTAAGGGACCTTATTGCAGCCTCCTTGCACAGCGCCCAGAGGTCGGCCCCGACATAGCCGTGGGTGATGTCAGCCAGCTTCTCAATCTTCACGCTTCCGTCCACCGGCATACCCCTTGTGTGTATCTGCAGTATTTCCAGCCTGCTGCCCCTGTCCGGTATGCCAATCTCGATTTCCCTGTCAAACCTTCCGGGTCTGCGAAGCGCTGCATCCAGTGCATTGGGCCTGTTTGTTGCGCCTATTACAACGACCTTTCCCCTGCTCTCGAGCCC
>JAKAPY010000117.1 GCA_021811925.1 Thermoplasmata archaeon
CCGATCTACACTGTCCTTCAAGGCCGGTGACCTAACATCTGAGATTCCGGCCGTCAGCGACTACTTCGCGCTCAACGCGACACCACACATCAAAAATGTCATACAGAAGGGTCCAAATGCATACTATCTTTGGTCGAACGATGCAAAGGCGCCCTTCAACAACACATACTTCAGAATTGGCATTGCTTATGCACTCAACAAATCGCAGATAATGAACAAGGCTGAAGACGGTCTTGGTGGCAGGGGTTCGTTCGGTGGCGAGTCCTGGGTAAATCAGAGCTGGTGGGCGGCTGGTCTGCCGTATTACAACTACAGTGTCTACAACGCAAAGCAGATGTTCATTAAAGCGGGCCTGCACCTCCAGAACGGATTCTGGGCTTACTCCAACAACACAACAGTCAAGCTGAATATTGTTGATCCGCCCGTTTCAGACTGGATGGCTGCTGCTACATTCATAGAGAATGACCTGTATGCCGTCGGATTCCAGGTCACTGAATCGATAGTGCCGTTCTCAACATGGGGCACAGACATGTTCCAGTCGAACGGCTCTGCACAGAGCACTTCAATCAGCTACTATGGTGAGACATCTCCATTCTCAGATCCGTACTTCATCCTCTGGAATGTGTACTCCCCGAACTCCTTCTGGGATGCATACACACTGCACTGGAGCAACTCGACTGTCAACTCGCTGCTCAACCAGTCTGCTGTATCGACCAATGTAGCACAGGAACTGACCTACCTGAAACAGGCGCAGACGATAATTGCCAGCCAGGTTCCTGGAGTCCTGATTGGAGACATTGGCAGCTACTACGCCTACAACAGTCAGAAGGTCACTGGAATTAACCCGACGCACGGGCTACTGAACCCGCTCAACCTGCTTTCTATGAAGGCAGTAACAAGTGCACCAACGACACCGGTATCGTCCACCATATACTACGTAGCCGGCGCGATTATAGTGGTAGTCATCATCGCGGGTGTGGCACTTGTCTACAGTAGGTCCAGAAAGCGGAAGAAGGACGAGTGAAGTTCCCGCTTCACTCGGGCCTGAAAAAACCGCAGCAGCAAGAGACGAACCCAAAACCCTTTCAATTTTTCTCTTTTCGCCGAAGGTGATGAATTGATTACCTTGAGGTATCTGGCCAGAAGGATTGCCTATATGGTCGTCACCATTTTCATAGCGCTGACGCTGAATTTCCTGCTGCCCAGGCTCATTCCTGGCAATATAGCTCTGACCATTCTTTTCGATAAATACGGATCGCATCTCAAGCCTCAGGATCTGAAACTAATCGAAAGTCAGCTGGATCTGCATGGTTCATTGCTGCAGCAGTATCAGATTTATCTGGTTCAGGTAGCCCATCTCAATTTCGGCTATTCATTCTATAATTACCCTGAATCAGTGAGCAGCATAATTGCTCAGAGTCTGCCTTGGACTATCTTTCTGCTTGGGAGCGCTACGGTGATATCGGTGCTGATAGGCGTCTTCTACGGCTCTTACATCGGCTGGAAGAGCGGCACCCGCCAGGAGTCGTTTCTTTCGACTTTTGCGATCACGCTTTCATCCCTGCCATATTTCTGGCTTGCCCTGCTTCTACAGCTTTTCCTTGCAGTAGTTATTACCGTAGACGGCGTCCACCTGTTTCCAGTTGCACTCGCGTACTCGACCAGCGTCACTCCTGGAGCCAACCTGCCTTTCATCTTGAGCGTTCTGCATCACCTTGCACTGCCGCTGATGACACTGGTGATCACCACATACCCAGGCTATGCATTGCTGATGCGGAATACAATTGTGAATGTTCTTGGAGAGGACTATATGCTGATGGCGATGGCAAAGGGTCTGAGGGTTGAAAGAATACGGAAGAGGTATGTGACGAGAAATGCTATCCTCCCCGTATCCACTTCAGTTGCGCTCTCCATCGGTTACATTGTCGGCGGTGCCTTCATTGTCGAGGAAATTTTCTCATACCCCGGCATTGGTTATCAGCTCTACCAGGCTGTGACGAATTTCGACTTCCCGCTAATACAGGGAATATTCCTGATAATCACGCTATCAGTCATATTTGCCAATTTTGCCGTCGATCTAATATATGCATTCCTTGACCCGAGGGTGACGCTGAAATGAGCGCAAATGGACAGCGGCGGTTTTTCTCAAGCGCTACCAGGCGCAGCGCTGAAGCGGCGCTTGGAAGGGCATGGGATAGCTTCCATGAATTGATAAAGGACTGGAGAGCAAAAGCGGGATTGACCATGCTGCTGATCATAATAGGGATAGGCATCATAGGCCCATTCGTCGCTCCATACAGCCCGTTCAATACGAGCTTCACCGCCTGGCAGCCTCCTTCCAGCGCCCATCCTTTTGGTACTGACTACATCGGCGAGGACGTATTGAGCTGGTTCCTTGTTGGGACTGCTACCTCTCTGTACGTGGGGTTCATAATTGCTGTCTCTGCTGCAGCACTCGGTACCCTGGTAGGTGTAGTGGCCGGCTATTTCGGGAGCATAGTGGATGATGCACTAATGAGGTTCGTTGACGTGCTGCTCATCATACCTGGTTTCCCGCTGCTCGTCATACTCTCAGCATATTTCCCGCCTACGGTCACTTCGACAATAATCATCCTGTCGATCCTCAGCTGGCCATTCCTTTCAAGAGTCATAAGATCTCAGACACTGACGCTCAAGCAGAGGCCATACATCATGGCGTCAAAGCTGTCAGGGCTAGGCAGCATGCGCATCATATGGAGAGACATAATACCCAATCTCCTCCCACTGATATTCATCAATGTCATCTTCCTGGTCGTCGGTGCGGTGGTGGCGCAGGCGGGCCTTGCATTCTTCGGCCTCGGGGATCTGAAATCTGTCAACTGGGGAACAATGCTTTACTGGTTCGAGGCTCAGGATGGAATAGTGTACGATGCCTGGTGGTGGCTGCTGCCTCCGGGCTTCGGCATTCTTGTCCTTGCCGTAGGAGCAAATTTCCTTTCTAATGCAGTTTCCGCAATGACAAATAAAACGAGGAGGTGAAGAAAGATGGCTAGAGAGCTGTTGATGGAACTTCAGGATATGCAGATAAACTATCGTACCAGGGCTGGCAGGATCAATGCAGTGAGGTCAGTTTCCATGGATATCCGGAAGGGGGAGATTATCGGTCTTGTGGGTGAAAGCGGTTGCGGCAAATCCACGCTAGCGATGACTTTCCTCAAGCTGATAATGCCTCCTGGCGAGATTGTGGGCGGGAAGCTGCTCTACTATGGATACGACAACGGGGAAGGACCCGTCTCAGTAATGGAACTTCAGGGCGGGAAGCTGCGCCGGTACAGATGGAAGGAAGTTTCCATGATATTCCAGGGTTCGATGAACTCTCTTAACCCTGTGATGAGAGTGGAAGATCAGATTATTGACGTGATGATAGACCATGATTTCCCTGAAGAGGAAGCCCGTACGAACGTCGACAAGTACCTGTCAATGGCCGGCATGGATCCAAGCACAAAACGTTCATATCCGCACCAGCTCAGCGGCGGGATGAAGCAGCGTGTTGCAATTGCCATAGCCCTGACATGCTCTCCGAAGCTAATCATAGCGGATGAACCCACTACTGCCCTGGATGTTGTTGTCCAGAAGCAGATAATGGATCAGCTTAAGGGACTGCGCGACAGGCTGGGTGTCTCTATCGTGTTCATAACGCATGACATTGCAGTTATTGGCAGCCTTGCCGACCTGATATACGTGATGTATGCCGGCAAGATAGTTGAGTCCGGACCGGTATCTGAGGTATGCAACCGCCCCAGGCACCCTTATACAGCCGCGCTGATGAGTGCTTCGCCTACGCTGAAGGGGGAGAAGAAGAGGCTAAACGGCATACCAGGTTCGCCCCCGGATCTAAAGCAGACAATAGTTGGTTGCTCATTCGCACCCAGGTGCCCCTTTGCATTTGAAAGATGCCACATTGAAGAACCGCAGCTGAAGATGCTTGAGCCGGGACACAAGGCGGCCTGTTTTAAGCTTGAGGACGTGAAGTGACAGATGGAAGACGAAATTATTGCACTGAGGAAAGTCACCAAGGATTTCAGGGGCGGTTCCGGCCTGACTCGCAGCAAGCAGTCACTCACCAGAGCCATGGACAAGGTTACTATCGGTGTTAAACGCGGTGAGTTTCTCGGCCTGGTCGGCGAGAGCGGCAGCGGAAAAACAACAGTGGGCCTTGCTATGCTCAAGCTGCTCGATGTGGATAGCGGCAGCATAATGTACGAAGGCAGGGACATAAACAGGATGTCCAGACGCGAGACTCGTGATTTCAGGATGAAGACTCAGATGATTTTCCAGGACCCGTATGAATCACTGAACCCGAGTCTTTCTATTTTCAAAACAGTCTCGACATCCCTCGATGTCTTCCGAAAAGAGATTGACGAAGACGAGAAACTCAGGATCGTATCAACAATGCTGAGCATACTTGGACTCGATCCCGCTGAAGACTTCCTCTTCAAGCTGCCAAGACAGCTTAGCGGTGGTCAGAGGCAGAGGATTGCCATCGCCAGGGCAATGATACTGGACCCGGAATTCATAGTTGCTGATGAGGCTGTGTCCATGCTGGATGTCTCCATCAGGGCCGACATATTGAACCGTCTGATCGACTTGAAGAACAGAAGAGACTTTTCAATGCTCTTCATAACACATGACATAGCAGTTGCGAGGTATGTATCAGACAGGATCGCCGTAATGCATCTGGGACAGCTCGTCGAAAGTGGCGAGGGGGACAGCATTATAAACTCACCACTGCACCCGTACACCCAGATTCTGATAAACGCGGTTCCATCTTCAGAGGATGGAAACGCGGCAAAACTGATACCATTCACACAGGGGGACTGGGAGAAGGTAAACAGAGGTTATCCCGGATGCAGCTTTGTCGACAGATGCCCGTTCGTCATGGACAAGTGCAGGCGTGTCAGGCCCGAGCTTGTGGAAAAGTCGCCAGGTCACTTTGTCGCCTGTTTCCTGTACGAATAAGAAAATACCGGCGCAAGGAAGCGACAGGAGTACAACTCTCTCTCTCTCCATTGCCTCTGTCAATCCGGCATGCTGTGCTCGAGCGGTAGCTTGCAGCAGAAAAGCACCGATACAGGCAAAGCGTCAACGGCTTCTGCACTGTCGACACACTGACAGTAATGCGACAGTTCAAATTGGACTCATGGCTTTCAGAAAACACTTGTTTGCAAGCATTTGGCTGGTCAAGAAACAGTGGATTCAGGCAGTGCGTGGAGCGAAAGTTGCCATTTATAGAGATTCTTATGGTCGCTCTGACATCAAATGCTGCCTGGCCCGTCTTCCGGGACGACTCTGGCATCCAGCCATCCGCAGCTTCAGTCTCTGGCTGATGGCAAGCCGCACATTTAACTATTTATCGCAGTAAGGTTGACAGACCCGGCGGCGACAACGATTGCTTCCGGCGTTACGCTGATGATCGCTCGATTATGGCCGGGACTGATTGGTTCCAAATTCGCTTATGTGACTTGGCAACTGCTGCGGGATAACATAATGCTGGAGTAATTGAGCACAAGTGCGTTTATGGTGCCGGTAACAGCTCTGATTACATCTGACTTTTGTTTTGTGAGAGTCTTTCACCTGTTCAAGCGGCGGGCATGCTGCTGGTCTGCCCCCCTAAATACTGCGACATTATTGGCTTATAAGGATCCGGAGAAAACAAGTCAGAATGAG
>JAKAPY010000118.1 GCA_021811925.1 Thermoplasmata archaeon
TAATGATCATCACGGCGCTGCCCGCGTACACCGCAGCCGATGACAGCCCCCATGCGGTGAGAGCGGTGGGAGCCAGTAACATAAGCAGCGCCTGCAGGAAAAGCAGTACGCGCATTTCAGGGGTGAGCTTCTGCCTGAAATAAAAGAGCGTCAGCAGCATTTCCGCTGACATTGTGAACGTGAACCAGTATGAATTGACGGAGAGGTCTATAAGCGTCCAAATGGAACTGGCATTCAGAAAAGCCGCACTCTCGAAGCCTGAAACAAGGGAAAAAGACCAACCCATGAAGACTTCGTTGAGCAGGACAAGCAAAATCACGAACGACCTGAAGAAAGAAAGGGTAACAGAACGCGACCCGGCCGATGCCGATTTTTCTGCTCCACCCTGTGTGATGAGTGAATAAAGAACAGCCGCCAGGCCCAGGGTCATTACAGTAAAACTCACCCCTGCGCCAATTTCAAGCGACACCAGATCTGGCCTTGTGAAGTAAACGACCGCGCTGACAAGCATCGACGTCATCATGGAAAGAACAAATAGTACGAGTGAGAAGCCGACACGTTCTCTGGAGCGGTGGGCCCATTTCACAAGGACGGCGGTGATGTAAACCATAAGGGCCGCTGCAGGTATCAATATTGCTTCGTACACTTGAGGTTGCAAAATTGTGTTATTACATAAGCTTGACGAATTGGGCTGCAGCCCGGGCCGAAGCCAGTAGGAATGGAATATCGCCGTCCGGGCGGCAAGTTGTTGCAAAGGCAGTGGTTGCGGGTCCGGCAAAGTTTAAGAACCGAGTGAAACTTTAGGCAAAAAGGAGCATGACAAAGATGTATGCGACCACGAAGAGATCAGCATATGCGATGATTGCAGTCGGCCTCATATGCACGATACTCTCACTTGCTGCAAACAACATACTTACCACGTTTGCCTCCATATTGCTCACGGTTGTCGGTGTTTTCTCGGTGGATGAATAAACAGCACTGAACAAACTGCTTCGTGGCAATTAAGGCTTAAGTGATTTTGAAAATGGTTTCAAGCAGGCAAACCAAAGGTGATGTAACTACCATTACCACTTCGGTTGTGCAACAACCAAATCGAGAAGCTGGAACTTGCCTGCAGCACCTGTCTGGATGAGAGTCTGCCCTGTCTTTGCCGAGGCAGGATAGCCCTGTGCATTTTGTGCTGAGCTGGGAAGGGCGGTTGCATTCGTTGTGCCGTTAGAGGCGGTGACGTTGAAGTAGCCGTACATTCCACTCAGGAAGTGCCCTGGGACCTCGCAGATGTAGAGATATGTCCCGGGCTTTGTGACTTTGAATAATATCTGGTCGGTGTGTCCTGGCGCCGACCCTACCGTCGGGTTTGGAGAGGTGGCATTAGCAAAGACAGGGGTGATAGAAGGAGCGGACAGATTGTGACTTGTGTTGCCCGGCACCAGAACCCATGAATGGTCAACAGGGCTCGTGGAAGACACGGTGAAGCTGATCCAGACGGTTGTATTGTCCGGGGCGGTCATTGAAGGTCCCGGACTAGTGCCGTTGAAGGTGAGGCTACCCTCCCCGGTGACAGAGAAATGTTCATAAGGCCCCTTCGGTGGAAGCGTAGGCCCGCCTGAGCCCTGTGGTGCGAGCAGAACATTGAAGGCAACAAATGCGGCCGCGACTATGATAATAACTATGCCACTCATTATCATCGTCTGGCGTCTCCTCTGCTTCGGGGTCAATTGTCTTGGCTTGGCAGGTTTGCCGTTTTGCTTTGCAGATGTGCCTTTCTGTTCTGATGCGGCTGTGGGAGTTGTAATTTCTTCAGGGACATTTCCAGCTCCTGCAGGCTGTTGCGCCACTGCGTTGCCGAGCCCTTCAAGCAATTCCACCGCCTGGTCTTCGGTTAACTGTAAGGACTTGTCTCCAGCCCTGATTTCGTAGACGTTCTTTCGTGAAATTTTCAAGCCTTTGTCATCAGAATGTGCCATTTCGACCGCCGGTGTATTCCATGAATTGGTATATACCTTTTTAGAGTCTTGAACCGAAGTAATCAAAGGGATCACCAGTCGGAAAAAAACGAGTTGCGTAATAGAACGGGGTGCAAGATTAGAAATGTCTATAAACCAAGAGAAAGTTAGAGCACTTCAAGCTTCTCAGAGTGAGAAACAATGATAGGCAATATGTGGGACTGGGTTATAGTGGGAATTGTGGCTCTTCTCCTTTTCGGAGGAGCGAACAAATTACCTGAATTTTTCAGGTCATTTGGAAGAGCTGCGGGCGAGTTCAAACGCGGTCAGCTTGATATACAGAAAGAGCTGGATAGAGAAATACAGGCCGCAAAGCCCGAATCATCCACACCCAAACCGGAAAGCAAGTAAACAACCGTTTTCAGCCGACGGCAGGCAGAGCCTTGGCAGGTCCAGCTCGCTTCATCCAGCCTCCGCTGAGGCAAGAGTCACTGCGGCCTGAAATCTTATCCGCTCGGTTTTTTCATGCGTGGAATGGAGGACAAGATCTCAAACTTTCCTTCCCTCATTTCCTTTCCTCATCCTTTTTGGAAGCGCTCCGTTTATTGCTTATTCTTGAAGAGACCAGGGCGCCGACAACGTAAAGGGCGGAAAGGGTGAGACCAATGACACTCTCAATGAGGCCACCCGTGACTCCAGGTGAAAGCAAAAGGGCGATGATGAAAGAGGCAAGTATTCCGTATCTCCAGTTCTCTACCCACACTTTTGCCTCCACAAAACCAAATTTTGTTAGTGTGACCATCACGACTGGCATTTCGAATGAAATGCCGAACGCAAGCATGAAGCCCACAACTATAGTAATGAACGATTTTATGCTCAGAAACGACTGGACGCCGAGCGACTTGATGTAGAGCATCACTACATACATCAGCACAGGGATGACGATAAAAAAGGCAAAGAGGACACCCAGGATGAATAGCAGCACCGCAGGTGCAATTAGCCACCTTATGTTCTCCTTCTCCTTCTGGTAGAGTCCCGGAGAAACGAATTTCCAGAGTTGTGTGAGTATAACAGGCATCGAAACTACGATGCTGAAAAGGAACGATACCTGCAATGAAGAGTACACAGAATCGAACGCGCCGACGTTGATAACCGTCAGTCCAGCAGGGACCTCCCTGAATATGAGAAATCTCACTATAATGTTTGAAAAACTGCCTATGAAGCTGGGCAAGATTATGGGGATCCTTGTTACAACGAAAGTGCCTATGAAAGGAATGCTGATCGAGGTAGGCGCCACTGAAATGTAACCCGGGCCGAAGATGAAGAATATTGCAAGAAAAATAAATATGGATGCGACAACACGGCGCAACCGTACCATCAATTCCTGCAAGTGTCCGAACAGGGGACTCTGAAACAGCTGCCCGAAACCATCAGCAATCGAACTCATTTCAATTGAGTAGAATTGCTCTTGTTATAAAGATATTCAACCATCAGGCACATTTGGACGGAAGTGCTACGGATCGATGCAGCCTTCCAATTCAACCGTGTTGGGGACTTCAATTGTGGATGGTCGATGCTAGTCTGTCCGGCCGCCAATCAGTTTTCATAAGCTATTTATTCTATATCGTGTTTGATGGCAGCAACTGGCTGACGCATTGACGTTAAAAACAGTTAAGTCTCCCACAAAAAGAGGGGCAATGATAACGTGATGGGATATGGGAAAAGCACTGACAGCGAATACAGTTTCTTGAACCCTGTAAAGAGATGGCTGTTTACCACAAACCACAAGGATATCGGTATACTATACCTCATCACTTCGCTTCTCGTATTTTTCATTGCTGGTTCTCTAGCGCTGACGATGAGGACTCAGCTTTACTATCCCAACAACACTTTTCTTAACAGCTACTATTACAATCAATTTGTCACGACGCATGGCATTTTGATGGTTTTCTTCTTCATCAGCGCATTTGCCTTCGCCCTTGCCAATTACATCGTTCCGATACAGATTGGTGCCAAGGACATGGCGTTTCCAAGGCTGAACGCTCTCAGTTACTGGCTTTACGCTTTTGCGGCTGCCCTTTTCCTGAGCGGTTTCTTTTTCACTGGCGGTAACATTGCTGGCGGATGGTACATTTACCAGCCGCTTAACCAGGTCCAGTATTCCCCGCAGGTTGGGGAAGACGCAGCGATTCTTGGCCTGATAATGCTCGCCTCCTCTGTGATAGTCAGCACGGTTAATTTCGCCGTGACAATATCGCTGAAGAGGGCCAAAGGGTACAAGTGGATCGACCTTCCCATGTTTACAATCTCGATAATGTTCACAATAATGCTGATGTGGGTCGCATTCCCCGTGGTCGCGGCCGATCTTGTTGTCCTTTTCTTTGGCAGGGTACTGGGGTCGAGTGTACTGCTTTCACCTGCGGGTGGTGCGCTCCTTTGGCAGCAACTCTTCTGGTTCTTCGGGCATCCCGAAGTGTATATTGTCTTTCTGCCCGCCCTCGGAATAATGTATGATGTTTCGAGCCATTTTTCGGGGATGCCTGTTTACACGAAGAAAATCATGATAGGTGCATTTGCTGTCGAAACGCTCCTGAGCCTGACAGTCTACATGCACCACATGTTCATGACCGGCACGAACCTGTTCTGGCTGAATATCGCCAACGTAAACACAATGGCCATTGGAATTCCCGCAGGCGTCCTGGTCCTTGGCGAAATAATGACCAAGATCGACGGGACATTCAGGCCAGAGACGCCTGCGCTTTTCACAGTGGGCGGCGTCATTGCGTTCATCGTAGGCGGTGCAAGCGGCATCTTCCTTGCGTCGATAGCGTTAGATTCGGGATTTAACGGCAACTACTGGGTAATAGCCCATTTCCATTACATATTTGCAGGCACGATTCTTTTTGGGATATATTCGGGCCTTTACTTCTGGTTCCCGAAGATGACTGGAAGAATGTACAGCGAACGACTCGGAAGAATCCACTTTGCGAGTTCCTTTATCGGACTGAACTTGCTGTATTTCCCAATGTTCATCCTTTACGACATGCCCAGGAGGTACTACACTTATCCTGCCGGGTTGGGATGGACATTGCCGAACCAATTGGCTACCATAGGCGCATTTGTCTTCGGATTATCCCAGCTTTTCCTGATAGCCAACTTGGCTTATTCTTCGAAGAAGGGGCAGGTCGTGGGTGACAACCCATGGGGAGGGTGGTCATACGAATGGCTCATACCTTCACCGCCACCGGAGTTCAACTTTGAGGGAACACCGATGGTAAAGGGAAATCTCCTGATGGTCATCCCTCCGGTCCAGGCACAGCATGCCGGTGAGCATGCTCATGCGCCCAACGCACACCTGAGTCCGTGGCCCTTCACGATATCACTCGGCGGATTCCTCACCCTTCTGGGATTGTCGCTCTACATAGAGGGTTACAGCGATTGGGTAGCAGCAATTGGACTGATGATATTCATTATAGCTGCCCTTGGCTGGATGATAGATGACTATCACGACGTTTTTCCGACTGTCGAGAAAGACGGGGACCCGAACAAGGAAACATGGCCGTTCAGGAACATGGACAGCAGGAGAATGGGCATGTGGATATTCCTGACGGGAGACATATTCGTTTTCATGACTGTGATTGCTGCTTCTTTCTTCCTGTATT
>JAKAPY010000119.1 GCA_021811925.1 Thermoplasmata archaeon
CTTTCCTTGAGTTCTTTGTCAATCTGAACTGTTGTTACCATAGGTAGCAATAGGTAGCAATAGTTATTAAACGTTATGTAGATTACAGGCTTTGCAGGCCTATGTGGAGGTGGATGGCGAAACGTCGAAGAGCCTTGGAGATCGGAATACCGCTCTTCCTGCAGCCCTAAGGACCCTGAGCGCATTGAGAGTAATCATCTCGTTTGGTCCTTCCCTTCCCCAGTCTACCACTTCGATGCATGCGCCTGCCGCCGAGCCCGGTGGCGCATGCGACTTGGCAGGCCGCCAGTAACATCCCTGGGCGTGCCAGCAACCGTCTTTGCAACGGGCTGATTCCAGCATATCCAGTGCCTCGGACATGCGCGGATCCCCCGCCTTGCCCGCAAGAGATATTACTCTCATTGCCTCAAGATAATTGTAATGCCAGTATGAAGGATACCTCAATTTCAGCCATTCGCCGTCGATAATCCGGCCTGATTTATGGGACCGGTAAATGCCGTGAGACAAGAAAAGCTCACATGCCTTGTCTATTGCCTTATCGACTCTCTCGTTTCTGGCAGCCCGGCTGTGCATGATGAGGCCCCAGAGTGTTGCGAGGCTTTCATGGAATGAGGAATGGTGCGCTCCAGGCCTGCTGTCGCAATTCCAGCCCCCGTCTGGCCACTGGGCGTCCAGGATTAGATTGAGTATATGCTTGGTCCTGGGGTCACCGGCAAGACCCAGGTAGCTGAGAGATCCGAGGGCGTTGCCGTATACGGAGGCGTGCATCCTGATATAACCGTGCTGATTGGTACTGAATCTCCTCTTGCCCGCGCCGTATAGCCACTGAAGCTCAAGTTCCGCGGCACGATGCATGACCCGGTTGTCTCTGGGGACAGCGAGGTTGACCAGGGAAACAAGTCTCCAGTGCGAGCCGGACCACTTCCTATATGGGTGCACCGAGAAACCGCCATCTTTCTGTTGCCCGGACAAAAGGAGTCTGACCATCCTTCCCCTGGCAATCAGACGCCTGCAATTGGCAACCTCCCGGGAGTCCTCGTCTTGCCCCGCAAGATCAATAAGCGACAGGTAACGAATTGAGGGATTGGCTGAGCTCAGGAGCCAGTCAATCGCCGCGTCGTAATCTTCCATGATGTCCGCTTCCTGCGGGTCGGCAGTCGAAGGGCATTGAGTTGTCGGTTAAAGTAGCTTTCATTCGGAATGATATGCTGCAACTCTCATTCCATAAACGCGCCTCGGTAAGGCACTGAAAGGAGGATCACCTGTGGCGGGATCTCGGTCTTCCCAGGCTGTTCAGCTCATCAAATGTCATTACATTTCTTGTGAGCGTCTCGTAAGTGCCTATCTCCAGCACCTCTGTTGCTGCAATTTTCAGATGTGAAAGGGCCACGTACGCCCCGCTTGGCCCGAAGCTCACCCTGGCGACTCCAAGTCTCTCGAGCTCATCAATCGGCGGCAGCTCTTTCCGTATCATCACGTTAACTGGACAATCCAGAGCGTCCACGAATTTTGAGATGGAATACGCATCCGTGAGTCCCATGGGATACACACAGTCTGCCCCGGCATCCCTGTAAGCCACCGCTCTCCTGACGGCCTCCTCAAACCTGGCATCATCGTCACCTTTAGCGTACCTGAGCGCATCTGTCCTGCCGTTCACAACCAGGGGCACACCCGCTTCCCCGCCGGCCTCGATGGCCGCCTTTATCCTTTCTGTCTGTTTCTCCAGCGGAAGCAGCTTGCCTGTACCGTGGACAAAATCCTCTATGTTTATGCCAACAGCCCCTGCCTTCAGCACGTCATGGACTGTCCTTTTGACTTCAGACGCAGTCCTGCCAAATCCTCCTACTATGTCTGCGCTCAGGGGGACACCGATGATGCGTGCAATCCTCAACACAGCCGAGGCAAGTTCCTTCCTGTCTACGAATTCACCATCGGGATGGCCGAGCGACACCATCATCGCAGCGCTTGAAGTAGCAATGGCTGGAAAACCAGTTTCCTCGAATATCCTGGCGCTGACCGCATCCCAGGCATTTGGCAATATCAGTATGTGTTTGCCGTGATGCAGTTTGCGAAACAACTCAGCTTTGCTTCTCTGCGACGACATTCAGTCCACAAAATGCACCAGGCATTATTAAACAGTTCGATGTCCTCATGCATCGAAGGAGAAATATCGGCTGTGAAACGGAGAATGCAATTGGTGCCGTCTTCCCTTTCAAGCTCAGCAAACGGGGAGTAGAGTGTTGCCACCATCCTGCCTGCGCTCCGCCCTCTCTTCCCCGCCAGAGGCACCGAAAAACGTTGAATCCGGAGCCACCGACCATACAACGCCATAAATGATGTCTTACGATTCAGCATCCGCTCTGTCCCGCATTTAAGGCTTGAGACGCCTCAGGAATATCATCTGACGGAAATTCCGTTATGGTATGTCCGCAATTTATCCCAGGCAGTAATGGGGCATCGCATCTGTCAGCAGTCTGATATTGCATGTTTTTCAGTTTTTATACTGTATGCATAACATGTTCGGCATTTCTTATATCTGGAACGGAAGGCTACAGAGAAAACGGTGGCAGTAAACGCAGGTACTGAGTAAGAGCATTGGGAGCACTTCAACGAAATATCGCCTCATGAAGGCATTTGTAATGCGTACGGTCGGAGAGGTTGGAATGACTGAGAAAATCATGCCAACTCTTGGACCAGATGATGCGCTGGTCAGGACGACAGTGGCCATGATATGCACATCCGATTCACATACCGTTCATGGTTCCATAGGTCCAAGGGTGAATATGACACTCGGTCATGAGGCAGTCGGTATAGTGAGCGAAGTAGGCTCAAACGTGAAGCTCTTCAAACCGGGGGACAGGGTAGTTGTTGGTGCGATTACACCTAACTGGTTAGATCCGGCATCGCAGGGTGGTCACTCCTCGCAGTCAGATGGACCGCTTGGTGGCTGGAAGTTCTCAAACACCAAGGATGGTGTATTCGCCGAATATTTCCACGTCAATCAGGCAGACGCAAACATGGCGAGAATTCCAGATTCAGTCCAGGACGAGGCGGCCGTGTACTGTGCAGACATGATGTCTACAGGCTTCATGGGTGCAGAGAATGCACATATTCCCACGGGAGGGACAGTGGCCATTTTCGGCCAGGGGCCGGTTGGACTGATGGCCACGGCTGGTGCGAGGCTCAGGGGCGCCGGGTTTATAATTGCCGTCGAAAACGTGCCCCCAAGGCAGGAACTGGCAAAATATTACGGCGCTGACTTGGTTATTGATCACACAAGGGAGAACGCTGTAAGGAAGATCATGGAAATCACGGATGGAGAAGGTGTCGATTCGTCAATCGAGGCTATCGGCTCCGATGCTGCTTTCCAGAACTGCATCAAGGTAACGAAGCCAGGTGGTTTCGTATCGGGAATAGGCTACCACGGAGACGGGGAATTCGTCCATATTCCAAGGACGGACTGGGGAGTTGGAATGGCGGAAAAGACAATTGTCACCGGTCTCTGCCCAGGTGGGCGGCTCAGGATGGAGAGGCTGCTCAGGATACTCGAGATGAAGAGAATAGATCCGACAAAAATGACAACGCACAAATTCCACTTCGATGAAATGGAGAAAGCATTCGAGATTATGGACAAGAAGCTTGACGGAGTCATAAAAGCGCTCATTTTCTTTCCCTGAACCGATATCTTCTCATTCGGGCAACATGTTTTCCCGAAGCAGGTCCGATCAGGATATTATAGCCTCCTGCCATTGAGTCAATTATGGGCAAGCAAGATTCGCAGAATCTTCTATACTCCGGCCTTGCAAAGTATTACGATGCCATCTACAGCTGGAAAGACTATTCGTCAGAAGTCCGCTTTATCAGGAAACTTATCGCCTCAAGCAAGAAATCAGGCGGCAACGAACTCCTCGACGTCGGCTGTGGAACAGGAAGGCACATTGCACTTCTCCTGGACGACTTTAAATGCACTGGGCTGGACCTGAGCGACGAAATGCTCCGTATCGCCAGAAGGAACGTGAAGGGCGCGAAGTTCGTCAAGGGAAACATGTTTGGCTTTGAACTCCACAAGAAATTTGACGTTATCCTATGCCTTTTCAGTGCCATTGCATATGCCAAGACGGATGAGAAGCTGAAGGGGACGCTGTCCTCATTTTCAAGCCACCTCAGGGATGGAGGAATTGTCATAATTCAGCCGTGGCTTACGAAGTCTAAGTGGAAGAAAGGGCACATAGCAATGGAGACTTTCGATTCCGGGGATGTCAAGATGGCCAGGGCATCATACAGTGGAGGCACCTCCAGGCTCTCAACCTTCAGGATGGAATACATTATCGCCGAGAAGGGCAAAGGGATAAGGCATGTGGTGGAGGAAGACGCATTCCCTTACTTCGACCTTGGGAAATATGAAAGCATGATGAGGAAACTTGGGCTGCGACCCAGGTTTGTCACCAGCAAGCCCTTTGGCGACAGGGGACTCCTCATAGGAATCAAGGATTCATAGAACATGGACAGTTTACCGGGAACAGAAAGGTTGAGATTCGCCCCGTCTGAGAAGCGGCTGCTTTGGCTGGGGAATGAGTTGAAACTTGGAACTGTTTTTAAACTAGAAGTAAATCAGACATCATGGACACCGAGAGGAAGACAGCGATCGTTCTGGGACTTCTAGTCCTGGTCGAATACACCCTTGGTGCGCTTGTCACGTTCAGCGATCCATCGGATGCAGGTTTCAGTTTGTCCTCCTTCCCGACGACATATCCGGCCTATCTTCCACTCATCCACAGGCTTTTCGCCGTTGTGCTCATAGTTGCATGGATAGTGCTTCCGTTGTCCCTGAGGGGCTCAAGGGCTTTTGTGGTGTCGCACATCACCCTCGGGCTCATAGTGTTACAGGCGGTCACAGGCATATTCATTCCCTATTCACAGGGAAACCCGGTCAACAACTATATCGTGATAATCCATTTCTCGGTCAGCGGGCTCATCATAGTCGCTGCGGGGTTCACGGTGATGCTTGCTTGGCTTGCCGACCGTTCAGGTGGAAGGCAAACAGGGCGTAAGCCGTCAGTAGAGAACTGACAAGCATAAGAACTCCGGCGTTTCCTTCATGCAATATGACATTTAAGGGATGATCCTGGCTGTATATCGTGATGCCCCCGAGCACGGCCTGCAGGATGAGCAGGACAAAGGCAGCGGTAGATAGCCACAGGAGGTTCAGACCCTCCCGTCCGCCTGCATGGTTGAGAACGAGCTTCAGCAGGACCACAACTAAGTTGATTACGAACACCACAATCAGAACGACAGCCCATAATCTGTGAATCTCCTCCAGCACGCCGGGCCAGGTGAATACTATGGTCGAATATGGGAAATCGTTGTAGCCGGGGTCGAGGAATACAACCAACGAGGCTAAAACAAACTCAATCCAGGTTACAACAGTTACCAGAATGGCCGTCAGTTTGTAAGATTCCATCCGAGTCGTTACAAACAGCCATCTCCTCTATTTTACCGTTGCTGCCCACACAGAGAATGGTGCAGCCCCGATCGAGTGGGAGAGTT
>JAKAPY010000120.1 GCA_021811925.1 Thermoplasmata archaeon
CGATCTGTTCCTGTCCTCCTCCGGAACCTCCAGAACGAGACTCATGCCTGAATTGACCAGGCGCGACACCGCTTCCCTGTCCTGGGTCGACACTGAAAGGAGCAGTTTGATCCCTTTCTCATACGAAGCGTTGGTGGCAACCCCTGAATAGCCCCTTTCGCCGTGATGGGCCAGATCGAGACCGAGGTATTCATGCTCTTCCGGCACCCTGACTCCCATGACAATGTCAAGAACCTTCAAAATTCCGATTGTCATGGCAAAGGAATATCCGGCCGAGCAGGCGATTGCCAGCATCTGGACGCCTACCTGCGACGGGTTGCCGTAAAACAGGCCGTTTGCGCCACCCGGGTTAATGAGTGTTGTGGCGAAAAGTCCTGTGGCTAGGGCGCCCCATGCTCCACCAACGCCATGCACGCCAAATGTGTCCAGCGTGTCATCCACCCTTGTCCTGTTTCTCCACGCCACGGCATAGAAGCAGAGAGCTCCCGCACCGATGCCGATTATAAGTGCGCCCCATATGTTGACATACCCGGAAGCAGGCGTAATCGCGACGAGGCCAGCGACCGATCCAGAGGCCGCACCGAGCATGCTTGCCTTCCCCTTGTAGTGCCATGAAAGCCCGAGCCATGTGAGGGCAGAGAGGGCCGCCGCGGTGTTAGTTACAATAAATGCATTAACAGCCAGACTGTTTGCACCGAGGGCAGAACCGGCATTGAAGCCAAACCATCCGAACCACAGAAAGGCTGCACCAAGAAGAGTGAGCGTCGGCTCTGAGTGTTCGGGTCCGTCGTGCTTTACAAGCCTCGGCCCGATAAACATTGCAGCCGCGAGACCGGCAACGCCCGAATTCACGTGTATGACTGTCCCGCCGGCAAAGTCCAGTACACCAAGCCCATGCAGCCAACCATCATATGCCCATACCCAGTGCGCCACAGGGTCGTAGACGAGGAAGCTCCAAACAGTTGTGAATACCACAAATGTGGAGAATTTCATCCTTCCGACAAATGCACCGCTGACGAGGGCGGGTGTTATAATTGCAAACATGGCCTGGAAAATCATCAGTGTGCTCACATTGATGCCATTCACACCTGGATACATCGAAGCGCTGCCCATGTTCGCCATTCCCATGTAATATGTTCCACCTATGATGCCTGACAGTGGTCCGGCAGGCCCGGGGCCGAACGCAAGTGAGAAGCCAAAAAGGACCCACTGCACGCTGACAATTGCCAAGACAACGAACGACTGACCGATCAGAGAAAGGATGTTCTTTCTGCCTGCCATTCCTCCGTAAAAGAAACCGAGCGCGGGCGTCATTATCATGACAAGCGCTGCAGAGATCAGTACCCATGTCACGTCCCCTGTATCGATCACTTTTCTTTGCCTCCGTTACTTATTTGCGTGCTGTTTTTTGTCAAAAAAGATGCAGTATTTTGACATTTCCATTAAAAAACTCATCGAACGCATTAAAATACTCATAAATTAGCTTCGATTGACTTGAAATAATAAGAAAAACCATTCAAATGATACAGATTTCAATTTGAAGCGGAGAAATGCGGCGAAGATGTGATTGTGATAAAATTACTGCACAAGTCATAACTCCACTCGGGCCCAGGTACCTGCGACGGTAAAGATGCAAGGCACCATTTGAATTGCAAGGTGCGAAACTACTTTCCCTGAACAGCACGTCGAATCTCTATCCATGTCATGGAAGGAGGTTCCGTGTCCTGCTGCCAGAGCGCCCCGATAATCTCGCCGAGATGGTGCGCCTGTTCAAATGTCGTCTGCATCAGGCCGTCAGAGACAGTGTACTTTCCAGGCATCCAGAAAGCATGGACTGCCCGCGACATTTCTCTCGGCGCGATGCCCTGCAGGCATTCCTCAATCGAGTTCCACACACTGCGGTTATAGGCACTGAAACCCTTCCAGTCGCCTGGCTTGCGCAAAGGATCCTGAAAGAGTTTCTCAAGTTCCTGATCGCTGCTTTTTCCCTGAATAATATAGCCTATCCAGACCTCGTGCACGTTAAGTATGTGGACGAGCGTCTGAAAAAGGCTATGGTGCCCGGTCTCCCTTTCACGAATGGCATCCTCCCAGGGGAGCCTGCGTATCCGGCGCACGTACCTTTCGAATACAAACCTGTTGTAGTCAAAAAGTGCCTTCGCCTGGACCGGACTGAGTGCCTCGCCAGGACTCCTGAGACGTTTTGCCATGGGGCATCAAGTGGGGGTCCCCTTTTATCAACATTGCTAAAGCCTTGCCGAAAGCGCCACGTCCACTTTCGCCCGCCTTCTTCGCATTTGCCTTAAAAACCGCAACAACAATGCAGAAGGCTTATGTACCATGACTAAATATGGCAGCCAAGATGAAACAGAGCTGCGAGAGTAACAAAATTCTAGCATTGCAGTCGTCAGCCCTGCTTTTGTCGGCTTGAAAGAACAGTACCGCATTTCGGAACTGTTCGTCCATTGTTTGTTCTGGGTGATAGAGTGAAAGCTTTTTTCGCAACTACATCAAAGTGCCTATGCGCGCACGTCCGCGAAGTCGGACAGAGTGAATACGTATACGGCTGCCGCCGCATGCAAGCCTGGGTTTCCGGGGTGCCTTCATGAATAGCTCCCGGGAAACAAGGAGGGTGGCAATATTCGATACGACGCTCCGGGATGGTGAACAGACGCCGGGCATAACCCTCACTCCCGACAGGAAGGTGAAGATTGCTGAAATGCTTGGTGAGCTCGGTGTCGATACGATTGAGGCTGGCTTCCCAGTGATCTCGAGGGGCGAGGAGGAGGCTGTGAAGAGAATAGTTGAAATGGGTCTGAATGCAAGAGTAGTGTGCCTTGCCAGGACGGATGAAAGGGATATCGACACCGCAATAAGATGCGGTGTGAAAAGCATTCACACTTTCATAGCAACTTCTGAAATACATCTGAGGCACAAACTGAGGATGACCAGGGAAGAAATGCTTGAGAAGACAACGCGGGCAATAGAGTATGCCAGATCCAGGGGACTGCGGGTCGAGTTCTCGGCTGAGGACAGTACCAGGACAGAAATAGATTTCCTTGTGGAAGTGGCGAGACGGGTCAAGGAAGCAGGAGCTTCAACGTTTGACATTGCGGATACGGTTGGCACGGCAACACCGGAGATGATGGAGGAATATGTCAGGCGGATCGCTGATGGTGCGGGGATCATGGTGAGCGCACACTGTCACAATGATTTCGGACTCGCGGTGGCGAACAGCCTCGCAGCCGTCAGTGCTGGGGCCTCCCAGGTCCATGTCACAGTAAATGGAATAGGCGAGCGCACAGGCAACACATCGCTGGAAGAGTTCGTAATGGCCTGCATGAATCTCTACGGTTTTACTACTGGAATAAACAGGGCGGCACTCTACAGGGCCTCAAATCTTGTGTCTGAAACAACTGGTTTCCCTGTACCTTGCAACAAGGCGATAGTGGGAAAGAATGCGTTTGGTCACGAGTCCGGCATTCATACCCATGGAATCCTCTCAGAGCCGAGCACCTACGAACCATTCGACCCGGCAACTGTTGGCAGGCAGCGATGGCTGCAGGCGGGAAAGCATGCGGGCAGACACGGTATTGAGGCGCAGCTGAGGATGATGGGAATCCATCTGTCCAGCGAGGAAATAGATTCTGTGGTGCGCAAAGTCAAGGAAATTGGAGACAGGGGGCATGCGGTGAGCGACCAGGAACTCAAAGGAATGGCGATGTCACAGTCCGATACATATGAAATGTATATGTCTCCTGCTGGCGGACATGACAATGACGCTGACAACGCGGTGAAGAAATCAGCTTTCCTGACGGCCACTGTCGGTTCCAGGGAGCACGTTGAAGTTGCCAGCGGAAGCGACGACAGGCAGGCGGCGAGACGTGCCCTGAAGGGACTTTCAAAATGGATGGAAAGCGAATTTGGCGAAGGAAGGGACATGGGCGACGGCGCGGAAACGCGCAACGTTGCGGACAGCCACAAGGGACAGCAGGCGGTAGAATGAGCAAGACGATAACTGAAAAGATTGTTTCGCGCGCATCAGGCAAAGACGTGAGCGCCGGAGACTATCTGGAGGTCCTGCCTCTCGATCACGTGTATTTCAACGAGGTGATAGGCCCCCCCGCTCTGATAGATTTCGAAAAGGATTTTGGGGGGACATTCAGGGAACTTGGTTGCCAGCTTTCTGTCTTCGACAGCTCAAGGATAACAATGTTCCCGGACCACACCGTCCCGTCCAGCTCCGAAAAGGTGAGCGAGGGGATAACACTGATGAAGCGTTTTTCCTCAGCACAGAACATAAAGATGTTCAAGCAGGGAGATGGCATAGAGCACACGGTGGCATCTGAGAAGGGAATTGTGAAACCTGGCGATGTGGTGGTTGCAACGGATTCCCACACTTGCACGCAGGGAGCGCTGGGCTCGCTTGCGTTCGGAATAGGGACAAGGGAGGCGGAGTACGCCCTGACCAACGGTGAGCTATATTCATTCAATTTGCCTGAGACAATAAGATTCGACATCGAAGGAAGCCCCGGACCAGGTGTGTACGCAAAGGACCTGATACTGCACATACTTGGAATCATGGGCGAAGGCGGCTGCTCAGGGAAGATCGCTGAGTTCACAGGAGGATGCATGGATGGCATCAACATGGATGGCCGTTTCACAATGTGCAACCTGAGTGTGGAAATGGGGGCAAGGAGCGGGATTGTAAACCCAGATGGCAAGACTATGCAGTACACGGCAGAGGCACTCAATTCAGAAGGCAGGCGCTGGACTGATGAGGATTCAGCGAAGGTAATGAGAAGTGATGCCGAGGCGGCTTACTTCAGGACTGTTGAAGTGGACGCGTCGAAGATCGAGCCGACGGTATCCCTCCCCCATTCGCCTGCCAATGCCAGGCCAGTGAGCGAGGTGGATGACGAAATAGACAATGTGTTTATCGGTTCATGCGCAAACGCGAGGAAGGAAGACCTGACAGTGGTAGCCTCCATACTCAAGGGAAGGCACGTCCATCCGACAGTGAACCTCATCGTGATACCTGCAAGCAGGAATGTCTACAACTGGGCGGTCGAGACGGGCGTTATGTCGATACTCGCTTCTGCGGGGGCGAACATAGAATCTTCTAATTGCGGTCCCTGCTTCGGGAAGCACATGGGAGTGCTCTCCGAAGGGCAGAGATGCCTGAGCACAAGCAACAGAAACTACAGGGGAAGGATGGGTTCAGAGAAGGCGTTCATATACCTCTCATCGCCCGCTGTCGCTGCGGCGAGCGCGATCGATGGGAGAATAACCGATCCCCGAAAATACCTGGGGAGAGGGCAATGAGAATAAAAGGTACGGCGGTAAGAAAGTACGGCGACAACATAAACACAGATTATATCATTTCTGCAGACCTTCTCCAGGAGAGCTGGGACGCACCATTCTTCGCCAGCCACGCATTCGAAAAGTACGATCCTGAATTTGTAGGTCTCTGCAGTGGAAGGAAGGACAACGTTGTTGTCGGGGGAGAGAATTAGATC
>JAKAPY010000121.1 GCA_021811925.1 Thermoplasmata archaeon
TCAGGAACGTCGTCCTGAAATGAGGTGCGATGATGAACATTGAACAATTCAAGGATCTCACTGAAAAGATTGTCGAGTATTCACTGAAACGGGGTGCCGACGACGCAATTGTCAACTCATACAGGACGGATACACGCCAGATAAGATTCAGCGAGAACAGCATAGACATCTTCAACAGGTGGGATGAGACATACTTTCACCTCTTCATCTCTATGAAACAGAAGGTCGTCGTGACAACCATCAAAGCAGCCGACAACTTCAGGCGCATAGTTGACAGCGCCATCAGAACAGCTGAAGCATCTCGGCCGAGCGAAGATTACCGCGGCATTGCAGAGAAGACGAATGCAAGAAGTCACGCATCCAAATGGAAACCTGTTTCTGACCGCGTTCTTGCAGATTATGTCGCGAAGGCGATACATGCTTCAGCCGACAACGGAGCGCGCAGGGCAACAGGGACGCTTTACAACGAGCACACAGACCACTACCTTTCAACTTCCAGCGGCATCGGCAAATTCGAGAACGGCTCGTCATTTTACATGTCGATAAGGTGCTTCGCCGATGAGGATGCGAGCGGGCACTCCGTGATTTCATCCACAAGCGAAAAGACATTCTTCCCCGAAAAGGCGGCTGAAAAAGCAGCCGGACTGGCAAGGCAGGTCAGGAAACCTGCAGGTGGTTTGGAAGGCAGGTATGACTCCATACTCGATCCAATGGTGGTTGCGACCATAACTTCAGAGGTAGGCTCGATGAGTTCCGCTTTCAACGTTCTTGCCGGCTTCTCCTGCTTTGAGGGAAAGGTGGGGAAGCAGGTTGGCTCAGACCAGGTGACAATAGAGGATGACGCCACGCGCGATCTGAACGGCAGGCGCTACTTCGATGACGAGGGTGCCGCAGTACGAAGAACTAAGATCGTGAGTGGAGGCGTTTTGAAGGGCTACCTGCACAATACATCGACCGCAAGGAAATTCAGGACAAGGACCACGGGCAACGCTGGCCTTATCGAGCCCGAGGCGATGTCGCTTTCGATGAAGGGCGGCAGCGACAGTTTCGAGACGATGCTTGGCAACCTGAAAGACGGGCTCTACATCAACAACGTGTGGTACACCAGATATCAGAATAGCAAGCTTGGCACCTTCTCCACAATCCCCAGGGATGCAATACTCCGTGTCAGGAAGGGCGAAATAATCGGTTCTGTGAGGGACATAAGGATTACTGAGAACCTTGTCAGCCTGCTCAAGAAAATCAAGTCTGTCTCGAGGGAAAGGGAGCACATAAACTGGTGGCTGGAATCATACACTCCAAGCACTGTCCCCTATGCCCTTGTGGAACGATTGAACATCACGCGCTCGGCCGACAAGGTAAGCTGAATTCACTTCTGCGGGGGGAATTACTTCTGCTCTACTAGCGTGGCGTTGACCATGCCATGCTGTCCCGGCCTTGATGTAATAACAGCCAGTCCCAGTTCCGTCTGGATGACTGCGCCCTTGTTCATTATGTTGCGCTGTGTATAGTTCGGGTTTGCAGGATTCTGCTTGACAGTTATTATCTTGCTCTTCTTGGTGACGCCCGTTTTCTTGTCCGTCACATTTGCAACATCAGTGGAAAGAACCCTGGCCTTCGAGTTTGCACCCTTTGTCCGGTAGACCTTCAGGCGGGGCTTGCCGAGAAAAGTGAACTGCTTCTCCCTTCCAACTTCAAACCTTCGCTTCTTCCTGCTCTGGGTATACCTGCCGCCTGTGGCCTTCCTTCTAGATCTGCCGTTCCACGTCGCCATGCTATCCCGTGTTGTAGCCTTTGTCGTATAAATAGATTTGCGACTTCATAGCGCGAAATGCCCTGTCCAACAAGGTCCCGAATGCACACATGTTCAGAGGCTCAATATGAAGCCAAATCCCAAGTTGTGAAAAACAAGAATGTACGAAACAAGGAAACCGATTATGGTTCCTGTGTTTAGCAGCGGCAGACCCGCCTGTGGCCTTCCTTTCGCTGTAAGGTTCATCAGAAGCACGAAGCCGGCGATTGCACCTGCAAGGCATCCCAATGCAACCAGTATGTCCCCTCCCAGGCCCGAGAGTATGGGCGCCGACGGAAGATTTGCATACGCGCTTACAGTCAGGACGCCGGGTATAATCATGTCCCCCAGACCGATATACAGTGCCTCCCGCTGCTCCGATTCGTTTGAAGCGAGGGGTGCCTTCTTGCTGAAATTGCTGAAACCGATCTTTCTCGGCACCATCATCATTATTGGAAGGTTGAGGTCCATGGCGCCTTCGGCGAGGCTGATCATGTGCTTTGTCCTGTAGACGGCTATGAAATCATAAAGGGCCATCGCAGCCAGCAGAACAAATGAGGGGAGGATGCCAAGCGAGATGCCGAAGATTGCAGTTATTCCCGCCGCCATTATGAATCCCCATGTGTCTACCACATACCATTCCGGGTAGAGCCAGAGAGCGATTGCGATTGCTACCATTATGCCGACCGACAGGTAGAAATCGAAATAGGGGAGGGACGGGAGAAGAAGAATGAAGACCGGAAAAAGCACATATACCGCAGAAATGGACATGATAAAAATGAAAATGACGCGAAGCAGGTTGCCCTTATTCATCTTGAAAATCCATATCAGAAAGAAGGTGAAGACTATCAGGAAGGCAATGTACAGCAGTGGTATCAGCGGGTTTGTCTCGCCCTGCGGCCCGAATGCCTGGTAGCCGAAGTACTCATACTGTGGAACCAGAAAAAGGGCAACGATCTGTACAAGTGCAAAAAGCGCTGCAGTGACGGATGCGGGAAGATAGAATGAAAGATATCTGGCTGGTTCGGTCAATTGCAAACACCGTCACTGCGGCGGTGCAATGGTTGCGAAGGAAATGGTCCCCGTCACCCTTGTGATCTTAACGTTCACACGTTGACCCTTCTGTGCTCCCTGCACATATATGATGTATTTGTCAATCCTCGCGATGCCATCGCCCCTCGACCCAGTGTCCTCAATCATTACCTCAAGGATAGCGCCTTCCCTGACAGCCGGACCCTCCTGAACCGCGGCTGCGCGTTTGATGCTCACAGGTCTCTTCGCACCGCATGCCTCACATTCTAGAAAATGGACGCGGCCGTCCTTGACAAGCTTCGTGTCCGGCCTGCCGCACTCTGAACAGATAACATAGGATACGGTATATTCCCTGATCCTTTCGGCCAGCTGGGTGGCGTTAACCTTGGATTTGAACACTACCCTCCTGCCTTCGATAGTGCCCGGTGTTCCCAGTTCCCTCAGCAGGTACTGCAGAAGGTGCTGCGGATCCCTCCGGAGTCGCTCTGCTATGTCCGTGAAATTGCGGATTACGGAGTTCTTTCCCTCGAGAGTGACGTCGGGCTCCGGGACCTGGAAGCGCTCTCCGGTGGAAAGCGAGTCCGGAATTTCCTTCTTGGCCCGTTTGAGCAGTTTCTGATAATCGTAACTTTCTGTCAGTTCAATCAATCCCTTGCTTCGGCAGCACGTGTGTTATTGAAGCATCAATATATAGATAGTCACCGGTGGTTCGCCTCAAGTCGTCCCGTATTTCTGCTTCAGGGCAGCAGTTATCAGCCCCATGTGTAGAGGGGATGGCCGGCCGGGCCTTGACTTGAACTCGGGGTGGAACTGGGAGCCGACGAAGTAGTCGTTGGATCGGAGTTCTGCAACCTCCATCCTTCTGCTGTCTTCTGACTTGCCTGTAAATCTCAGATCTCTGGATGTTAGGTCCGATATTAGCTCCGGATTGATTTCAAACCTATGCCTGTGGCGTTCGTAGATGGTTGTGGAAGAGTACAGTTTTGCGGCGAGAGATTCTGGTTCAAGCACAACCTTGTGAGCCCCGAGTCTCATCGTTCCCCCTTTCTCCGACACCTCCCTTTGTTCGGGCAGGAGGTCTATGACCGGATGAGGCGAATCTGGATTGAATTCTGTGCTGTTTGCTTTGTCCCAGCCAAGAACACTTCTGGCATACTCTATAACGGCACACTGGAATCCGAGGCAGATTCCCAGAAACGGCTTGTTTGAACTTCGCGCGTATCCTGCCGCACTTATCTTACCCTCTATACCTCGTGAGCCGAAGCCTCCTGGAACAAGTATTGCATCCGAGCCGGAAAGAAGTTTTTCTGCCCCCTTCTTTTCAAGATCCTCGGACTCAATGAATCTTGTATTGACCTTACACTCCGTCGCAGCGCCAACATGATGGAAGGCCTCAATGTGGCTTATGTATGCGTCAGCCAGTTCGGTATACTTTCCCACGATGGCGACGTCCACGAAATATCTGGGGTGTTCTAGCTTCAGGTAGAATTCCTTCCACTGTGAGAGTTCCGGAACGCCTCCGGCAAGGCCGAGCTTCCTGAGGACATATTCGGCAACATGCTGCTCCTCGAGCCACATGGGGAGTCCGTATATCGAGGGGAGGTTTGGTGCGCTTATGACCGCCTCAACAGGCACGTTGCAGAAAAGTGATATCTTCTTCTTTATATCTGGCTCTATATCCCTCTCTGCCCTGGCAATAATCAGATCAGGGTCGATTCCAATTGCCCTGAGCTCCCTGACCGAGTGCTGTGTGGGCTTGGTCTTCTGCTCCCCGACCGAGCCGACTTCGGGTATCAGCGTTGTGTGTATGAAAAGGAATTCCCTGTGGCCGTTCCTTCCTCCCATTTCCATGCTCATCTGACGGACTGCCTCAAGGAAGGGCATCGACTCTATGTCACCAACGGTTCCTCCCAGCTCTATGAGCGCTATTTCGGCGCCGGATGACTCGGCCGCAGCGGCGATACGCCTCTTGATCTCATTTGTTATGTGCGGTATTATCTGAACGGTCTTGCCAAGATAGACACCGTCTCTCTCCTTGTTTATGACTGAAAGGTAGATCTTGCCCGTTGTTATATTGTGGTCTTTTGAAAGGTTGACGTCAAGGAATCGCTCGTACGTTCCAAGGTCAAGGTCGACTTCGCCACCATCATCCATGACGAATACCTCGCCGTGTTCAAAAGGATTCATTGTGCCCGCATCAATGTTCAGATATGGATCGATTTTAATCGCGGTAACGCGAAACCCCCTTGCAACGAGAAGCCTGCCCAGCGCGGCTGCGGTTGTCCCCTTTCCAAGTCCAGAAATTACACCGCCCGTGACAAAAATGTATTTCATCGGTTCACGGGATTAAAACATTGACCGTATCAGTATTTCAAACTTATGTTTTCAGAACGTGCCAGTTTTGATCAGCCTACCGCAGCT
Source organism: Thermoplasmata archaeon (assembly GCA_021811925.1). Taxonomy (GTDB): domain Archaea; phylum Thermoplasmatota; class Thermoplasmata; order Sysuiplasmatales; family Sysuiplasmataceae; genus JAJZXY01. The sequence continues at coordinate 5,246 of JAKAPY010000121.1, forward strand.
GAAAGTGAGCAGGAAACCTGTGCCTCAGGGGGCGGAGTGTAGCTGCCGCCACCTAAGCCGGTGACTGAGACATAGGAAAGTCAAACACTTCTAGAATCAATCTCTTTCTTCAGCGCCTCAATCGGTTCGACGGGCGTGGGATCCGTCGACCCGAGCAGTGCAAGATAGTAGCTCATGTGGTCCCCGATTACAATGTATCTGAGCAGTTCGTCGAGAATGCCGCCATGAAGGGAGGCAACTTTCCTGATACCCATGTTTTCACCAAG
>JAKAPY010000122.1:0-3093 GCA_021811925.1 Thermoplasmata archaeon
ACCTTCTTCTCCATCCCCCTGACAGGCACAGGAATGCCCCACTCGAGGTCCCTGGTGAGCGCCCTGTCGGTCAGCCCTGCCGACAGCCAGTTTCTGGAGAAGTCGATTACGCTTGGCTTCCAGTAATCCTTGTCTGAGAGGAACTCGGATAGCTTTCCCTCGAACTTGGAGAGGGAGTAGAAGAGATTCTCCGTGTCCTTGAGCACGGTGGGATTTCCGCAAAGAACGCAGCGTGCACCGAGAAGTTCACCCGCCTCGAATGTTGTTCCGCAGACGTCGCACTGGTTTCCCTTCGACTCCTTGTTACCGCATTTCGGGCAGGTGCCTACCACGTATGTGTCTGCCAGAAAGCGCCTGTCCGTGGTGCAGTAGTACTCCTGCGTCCTCTTCGGATAGACATACCCTGAGTCCATTAGCTTCGAGAAGAAATCACGCGCGACGTCGAAGTGATTCTCCGTATGTGTCTTTGTGAACAGGTCAAAGCTTATTCCGAGCCATTCCATCGACTTCAGATTTACAGCATGGTATTTTTCAGCGATTGCATCGGGCGTTAGCCGTTCCTTTTCCGCCTTGATTGTGACACTGGTACCGTGCTGATCGCTTCCCGAGACCATGAGAACGCTGTCGCCCTTGAGCCTGTGGTATCTAGCAAATATGTCCGGCGGGAGATAAGATCCCGACGCCTGGCCAACATGTATTGCGCCGTTGGCGTAAGGCCACGACACATTCACCACTATTCGTGCCATTCTTTCACACTTCCAGAGGGTGCTTCCGCCTCAGTCCATTCTCAACCTGCTGAATAATACCACCGATTAAAGAATTTCCCTGAGCATTCCCGTTGGACGTGGCATATTGTGCACATAATCAAGGTGAAACTGAAATATGAGTAAACAGTGTCTCAAAATGTAAATGAGAGTAGCGGTCCTTCTAGAGGAAAGGTGCCAGTCCAAGAGGTGCAATCAGGAATGCATCGTTTTCTGCCCTGTTGTAAGGGCAGGGACAGACTGCATAGAGATGGGTGAAAACGGAAAGCCTGTGATCTACGAAAACCTGTGCATAGGCTGTGGAATATGTGTCAACAAATGCCCTTTCGACGCCCTGAGGATCGAGGGGTTGCCCGAAGAGCTGGGTGACGAAGCTGTGCACAGGTACGGAATGAATTCATTCAGACTTTACCGCCTCCCTTCGCCGGAGAAGAACTCGGTCGTCGGCATACTTGGTTCCAACGGGATTGGAAAGACGACCGCCCTCTCGATTCTTGCAGGCACAACGGTACCAAACCTGGGCAACTATGAAAAGAAGGCTGACAAGGATCTTGTCATAGACCACTTCAGGGGCACAGGCCTGAAAGACTATTTCTCGGGCCTCTACAACGGAAAAACAAGGGTCGCGGTGAAACCGCAGTATGTCGACAGCATACCGAAGGCTTTCAAAGGAATTGCCAGCGAGCTGATCTCGAAGGTCGACGAGAGAGGTATAATGAATGAACTGACGCAGGAACTTGCCCTGACCAATGCGCTCGACAAGAAAGTGAGCGAGCTGTCGGGAGGAGAGCTGCAGAAGGTAGCACTCGCGGCAACGCTCTGCAAGGACGCAGATGTGTACCTGATTGACGAGCCTTCCTCATATCTTGACATAAGCGAGAGGCTCAGGATGGCATCGCTGATCAGAAGGGAGAGCAGGAACAGGATGTTCATGGTTGTGGAGCATGACCTCGCCATATTCGACTACATCTCGGATACGGTCAACATTTTCTACGGCGTATACGGCACATATGGAGTGGTGTCAAACGCGATGGGTTCGCGTATCGCCATAAATTCATACCTCGACGGCAGGATACGGGAGGACAACATTAGGTTCAGGAACTACGCAATTGAATTCCAGCGCAGGCCGGCAGAGAGGCGCGCCTCTGAATTCAGCCTGCTGGAATACGGCAAGCTGGCGAAGGAATACAGCCACTTCTCCGTTTCGGTCGAAGATGGGGGCATAATGCGCGGGGAGGTTGTCGGAATACTCGGCCCGAACGCGACCGGCAAGACCACCTTCATCAAGATGCTTGCCGGGGTCGAGGTGCCCACGTCCGGGAATGTTGACAGGAAGGCGACTGTCAGCTACAAGCCCCAGTACATCAACTCCGACAGCGACCTGACCGTCTCGGAAATAATGGTGCAGCAGACTGGAACAAGGATGACACAGTCTTTCTACCAGTCTGAGGTCATGGAGCCTTTAGAGCTGAGGTACCTCATGGACAAGCGGCTGAACTCGCTCTCCGGAGGGGAACTGCAGAGGGTGGCAATTGCGTTGTGCCTCCTGCGCGATGCCGACCTGTATCTGATAGACGAGCCTTCTGCCTACCTCGACTCGGCGCAGAGGATGAACGCTGCAAAGGTCATAAGGCGCGTGATGGAGAACGGGAAAAAGTCTGCATTCGTAGTGGAGCACGACATATACTTCGTCGATCTTGTCGCCGACAGGCTCATGGTGTTTTCGGGCAAGCCTGGCATCCGGGGAAGCGCCTCCAAGCCGCTTGGAATGAGGGACGGGATGAACACATTCCTGAAGCTGCTTGACATAACCTTCAGAAGGGACGGGAGTTCACACCGGCCACGAGTCAACAAGAAGGATTCGAAACTGGACAGGGAGCAGAGGGCAAGCGGCAACTACTACTACGAGGAATGAGGGCAGCTTCACTTCGGCTGTGGCATTTCAATCGAGTTTCCGCCCCCTGCCTGCCCATACTTGCCGCCCCAGTAGACCAGCGGCAACCGTTCGTCGAAATGGACTATATCTGTCACGTTGCAGACAAGCAGCATGTGGTCCGATGAATGGAATGTCTCCCTTACCCTGACCTCGAAGGCGGCAATGGAGCCGTTGATCACGGGCTGTCCGCCGGGCCCAAAGCTGTATGTTCCCTCGGCAAACTTCTCGCTCGTGCTGTTTCTTTTCGAGAAGAGGTCGGAAATGTTTCGCTGCTCCGCCGACAGGAAGGAAACGGCAGCCTGTCCCGATTCGATGACAAGCTTCGTTGATTCGGCATCATCCTGCATAGAAAGCACAACAGAAGGCGGGCTGAGTGAAAGTGAAAAAAGCGCA
>JAKAPY010000122.1:3103-5391 GCA_021811925.1 Thermoplasmata archaeon
TTCCGGCCATCCTGCCGCGGTGGGCGGTGGCAATTACCGCCACGCCGGTTGCGAACCTCGAAACTGCCTTCTTGTAAGCCTCAGCATCTACGGGCATCGGAGCAGTCGCTATCGGGTTGAGACATATAAAGATGAGCAGCGGATGCCTGAAAGCAAGATTGCATTGCACCTGTGCACGGCTCATTCTGCGGCAGCATTTCTCCTGCGGATGCCGACCACAAACAGCACTATGACGACGAGGACCACAAGCCCTGCACCTATCAGGCTGTAGAGCGACTCCGAAGCAAGTATGCCCTGAATCTGGCTCGCGAACTCGTAACCGAGAGTCATGAGGACAATAATGAAAGCGGCACTTCCGGCAAGTGTGAAAACAGAGAACCTGCCAAAGGGCATGCGTGCCACTCCTGCGGGAAGGGAGATGTATGTGCGCAGAAGCGGTATAAGACGGCCGAACATCACCGCCGCCTCGCCGTGCTTCCTGAAGAACTGGTCCCCTCTCTCTATCTCTCTCTTCCTTATCAGTACATACTTGCCGTACTTCTCCAGGATCTTCCTCCCGCCGTACTTCCCAATGAGCCAGGAGAGCGATGAGCCAAGCATGGACGCGACAAGGGCGACCACGACCACAACCCAGAAATTGAATTTGCCTTCAAATGCAAGAACGCCGGCAAGCGTCATGACTGCTTCGCTGCCGAGGGGGATCATCAGGCTGTCGAGCGTCATGATATAGAAGATGCCCGCATAACCGAGCGACAGCAGCGCAGCCTCAGTGATATTGAAAAGCATCCCGCCGGAAATCATCATGCGGTCGATTATTCGCCCCTAATTATAGTTATCTGAATGGTGCTCATGAAAGCAGCCTGGAGGCATTGCCATGGCCCGCTATTCTCAGCTGGCCCGCAGGACGGGCGCTGAATAGGACTGCATTTTCACTTTCGAGGGCCACCGGTTCCTCCGGCTCTATTTCCACCGCCTCGCCAATGCCGATTATCCTCGACTGATTGCACTGAAGGCCAACGTTCAGGTGTACAATCTTACCCGCCTCGAAAGGATCCTTGAAGAAGTTCTCCCTTCTGAAAGCAATAGTGACCGCCTTCGCGGAGCCATATCTCATGTTGTTCGTGATTACAGTCCCCCTCGGCATATCATCCGGTGTCAGCCCCTTCAGGGCAAAACCCACCCTGCTCCCTGCCGGAGCCTCCTTATGGTCCACATCGAATATCTGGATGGAGCGGACAAGGCCCTCCTTTCCTGCGGGCATGGAGACAACCTTGTCATGAACCCTTGCGGTCCCGTATCTCACAATACCCAGGCAGACCGTGCCTACGCCCTTCACGTCGAACGAGTGGTCGACATCGACCCTCCAGAACTCGTTTCCGCTGTCGCGGTTCGGCTCAAATCCTGTGAGGTATTCCCATATCTCCCGCTCCGCGTTGTCACCGTTGACAATGAGCTTCCAGCCCTGCGTCCTCTGGCTTATCAGCTGGAGCAGCTTCTTGCCCAGCTCCTCATCTGCAACAATTGCCCCCGGCCTGGAAAAGCTGCCTATTGCCACTATTTCCTCCCCGACAGTGCTGTCCGCAGCTTCCGGAAAGAAGACCACGGTATCAGACATTGAGATGGACTGAAGGAGGGGCTGTATCCTTTCTGGGTATGTCTTCGGGATTGCGATGCTGACAGCCAAGTCGCCTTCCCTTTTGTCATGGATTGCGATGTCGCTCTCAGTGCCCTTTTTTGCCAGCCTTGAAGCAACGGAATTCATCCTTTCGAATGAACTGCCTATAAACGATGCATTTACACTCTTCAGTCAGACCACCAGGAAGCGTAAACTCCGAGACGAAATAGCCATGAAGTGATAAAACTATTTGTGAGATGGAGATGAACTCCCCGGCGGGCCGGATATGAAGAAGTTCGATATCAGGGCGATGATGAACGAGATCAGGTGGAATGAAGAGGGAGGGTTGAAGGAGGTAGAGCTTCACTACGTATCCAGAGGAGAGCCTGGCGACGAGGGGATACTGAACGGTGCGGAAGTCACAGCCATTGCTCCTTCGGGGGTTGAAACAGGGACAAAACTGATCCCCTACCACAGAATCTTCAGAATCGTGCACAGGGGAAAGGTCCTGTTTGAACGCAGCTAGCTCTTGGGCTCGTTGCAGCTCGGGCAGGAATGCATGAATGCGGGGTAGGAGGCACCGCACTTCTTGCACTTCACCATCTCCGTGTGCTGCTTTGCTGCGGCCGGGACAGAATACTGCTGCGCCTGCTTTGCAGGTGTCTGCGGTGGC
>JAKAPY010000123.1 GCA_021811925.1 Thermoplasmata archaeon
TCCGGTCTTCATACAAAGATCTCTTCTCCGTTGTGAAAGATTTGAGTCAATCCAGAGTTGTTTTCTCCTTGAATTGTCGCGAGACGGGGAGCTGCGTTAACACAACCTGCCCCAGGAATTGTTAAGTACGCGTAATCTGGGCCCAAGTCCAAAAAGACTCTGTCCCATGTATGCATATCAACACCCCTGTAAGTCCGATAATCATCACTACTTTCGATTTCAATCAACCACAATTTCATTGGGCCTTTGCCGTTCATCACGGTCTCTGAGAAAGCGCTCGGATCGATCTTTTGTGTGAACTTTAGTTCAAAGGGGGCCATGTCTTCATCTCTCCTTTGTCTTGCACCATGAAGAGCAGTACGATATTTCTCTGCCGTTGCGAATGAGAAGTTCAAGACCTCATCGACATCGGCGGCAGAATTTATTGTTAACTTGCCATTATTGTATGCTTCGGCGGTAATAACCGTCTTGCCCTCGATGCGCTTGGTCCATCTCACACTCGACACGGCGAATTGCGCTTCGGCCTTTTTCATCACTTCGTCTAATCCGGGTATCAATGTGCTAGCGCCATGCCAAGCCTTGAGACTGAAGTTGCCAGCATCTTCTTCCCGAGAAAGACCATCCTCGAATCTGAGCCCAATACCTCTTTGGAACCAGTTCTCGTGCCGATTCCATGCGAACAATTGTCCTTTTGTCAACCAGCAAAAATCCAATCCTCTGGTTGCTTCTACCCAACCCTCTATTACAGAATCTGACTTGGCAGCATCAAGGAAGCTAAAAATCCTGAGCACCCCTTCATCGGAAAAATCAGCGAATATCTTGTTTTTGAATTCAGTAGAAGTTGCCACATACCAATTTGGTGTGTCTAGGGGCTGCCATGTGGAAAGGCTCTGAAGCACGCTTCGAGGGACACCAGTACACTCGACAAGATATGTCTTTAGTTGGGACTCAAAAGTCTTACCGTATTCTTCCAGCGAGTCCTCGTTTCTCTCGAATACGTTTTGAAAGAGAGACTTCATTTCAGAGAAACTGCTCACGGCTTTCAATTTCAATCACTCACATAGCGTGTGATTCGATTTAGCATGTACTATCCCCGACTCTCAATGCGGGCGTATTCCCATTCGCAACTTCCAAAAGATATCTTAGGATACCTATATTTAACCTATTTCCCTGCTACGGTGAAATGGATAAAGGATTTCAACCTATTTCACTTTGAGATATCATGATCTCTTTTTAATCCGACTCTAGACTGTCGAAAAGGTCAAATCCCGGCAAATCTTAGACATTCCCACGAATGCAGAAGATTACTCCACAAGATGCAGCTGTGATCCGATTCCAGAAAGGAAGATGTAGCCTATAACCTCAAGATCGTCAACAGAGAGTTCTCTTCTTGCTGCAGTTTCCCTGCTTTCGATCTTGAATCTGCTGAACAGGGTGTCAACTGAGGCAAGCAATGCATCGGCATTCCCTGTGATCTCATACTCTTCAAGCATAGAAGCGAAATCGTCATCCCAGGCTGCAAGATTGTGCTTCAGCAGTGTTTGGTAGACAGGAAGTGTTCTGTCTTTTGGAAGCTTTCCGTCATTGAAGAGAGAAAAGAGCTTGTCTGAAAGATCTCTCTGATTCTTCGGCTTCACCTTCTGCCCTTCCCGTGCTTCCACCGGAGAGTTGATATCTCTAACGATCAGGGCTCTGGCAATGCCGTCAACAGCCTGGAAATGACGAAATGCCTCAAGGCCGCTGAGAGGAATGTGAAGTTTTTCAGACTCACCGCACATTATCTTCTGGAATATCCATGCAATGTCGTTGATTCTCTCGAGTCTGCCGTTCTTGTAGCTGTAGAAGAGCAAATGCAGACCCTCAGGGTTGCGTCTCTCGCGGTAAAAAAGCACTATGCCGTTGACATCACTGATTTTCCCGCTCCTTCTTCCGAGCTTTATTCCCTCCAGCTTCTGTTCGCCTACCTGCTTCAGATAACTGAGTATGAACTGGAAGGGTGTTGAAGCCGGGAGCAATTCCGAACTTCTCTCCATTTCATCCAGGAGAGTGCCATCCTCGGCACGTATGCGTTCAAGCGCGTTGAAGTTTCGCGGATTTTCCTTTTCACCCAGAATCGTTGCTTCTATGCCTACTACGGTTGAGACCTTCCTTATCTTGTTTTCAAGCTTTCCGAGCAGACCCAGTATATCCTCAAGCTCCTTCTCCGGAAGGAATACGGCTGCGGTAACCTCATCGTAAACGCTCATCAGCCTGTCAATCCTGCCGACACGCTGGACTATCTTCATCGGGTTCCAGGGCAGATCGTAATTTATGCAGTAACTGGAATCCTGCAGGTTCTGTCCTTCACTGAGGACATCGGTACTGATGAGGATGTCTACTTGTTCCGTAACATTCTCGGCATTGTTTGCCTTGGGGGCGAACGCCTCGATTGTCCGCCTGCGTGTGTCTGGATCAGTTTCTCCCGTAAGGAGCTTGACATTGTGCCCCTTGACCGTCTCCCCGATGTCATCGTAGAGATATCTTGCCGTATCCACGAACTGGGTGAATATGACGACCCTTCTTCCGCCTGTTTCGAATACATTCTCCTCGTCGAAGAGTTCCTTGAGGCGTATGAGTTTGCCGTCTGAATAGGGATGGACATTGGAAAGGCCCTTGTGGAGCGGCCGGAGGAGCTTGAAATCATGTTCCAGGTCCCTTTTCATAGCCCTCAGATCATACTCGGGGGACAGTTGTCTGAGTGATGTTTGCATTGCCTCCCTGAATATCTCTTCATCGTCTTCCTCACCGTCCTGCATCTCGCTGAGTATCCTGTGGAAACTGGTGCTGTCGAGTATGCGTCCTCCGTCAATGGCCTTTTCAAAGAATTCATAGAATTTTATGAGCCTGCCAATGCTTTCCTTTATGGCTGCGACGCTGCTCTCGAACCTCTTCAGCAGGCCGTACTTCTGGAGTTCGGCCCTGAACTGGGCAATCTGCCTTTCCTCCTCCTCTGCCTTCTTCACATAGGTCTGCAACCTGTAAGGAACGAGATTCAGCTCGTCTATTGTATCGAGGACCTGTTTGTAAATCGTTGTGCCGAATATCTGAGTAAGGCTGTATTCCGCCTTCTTCAATCTGCGCTTGGGGAACGTCACTGGCTTCCCGTTGATAGTCGCATTCGGGTAGTTTTCACTGATGAACTGTCTTGTTCTCCTCACCATGATCTCGTCAAGGAGCCTGATTATGTCCTCGACGCCGAGCAGCAGGTCTTTCCTGTCAGCGGACAGAAAGTGGTGTCTCAAATCCCTGATGTCCAGATCAACGAAATGCGCGTCGTCTCCTGCGGTAATGAGACTGATCTGGTGGTAGAGATCCATAAGACTGTTGTTCACCGGCGTGGCTGTGAGAAGTATCACCTGCTTCCTTTTTCCGCCGGAAAGCAGCTTCATCAGGTTGATGCGTCTGTTGGTTGACGGATTCCTGTAATTGTGGCTCTCATCTATCAGCACAATGTCGTAGTCGACATATCTCTCGGGCTCGAAGCTCGATGTGCCTGTCATTTCGATGGAAATATTCTTTGTCTTGATGCTTTCCGCGTCCAGCCTCGGTTCCCAGACCGTGTCGATTACCTGTGAAGGCGCAAGCAGAATGGCTCTCTTCCTGTGAACAGAAACAAGCTCACGGAGCATTTCGAGACCGATGTGTGTCTTCCCCAGACCGGTGGAATCGGCGATAATCACCCCGGAGTATTTCCGGAGTATGCGAAGCGCCGTTTTTACAGCGTCGGTCTGAAAGGCAGCCAGTTCAGTTCGCCTTTCCTCCCCTTCCTGGATTTCTGCTATCTTCGGCTTATAGTACTCGTACAGGAACTTCAGATATGCCATGAAGGGCTCAAGTGGAAGACCAAATTTAGATTCTTCAAGTATGTTGATGAGATAGTCGCTCGCGTCTTCAGCCTCGTTCCACCGCCGGTCGAACCATTCCTTCACTTCACGCTGCGCAGAGGGCTGATACAGGATGGCGTTGAGTTCCATATTCCCTATCAATCCGCCCTTGGTGAAGTTGGAGGAGCCGAGTGCAACAGCACTGTCGAAGATGTAGCACTTTGCGTGATTGAATCTCCGCGCGTTCCTGCGCACTTCGACCTTTTCCTTGTTTTTCAGGAATGCGATCAGTTTGTCTATCGTTTCTGCAATGCCTGGCGTAATTGGCGATAACTGCAGTTCATCTGCAAGTGCTTCGGATTTATCCTCAGTGGATGCTTGTGAATCAATAAGACCATCCCCCCGTTTTATTGCGTCCCTGCCGAAGAGCAGCCGCAAATGAAAATCCTTCGCTTGGAGTGCCTTTTCCAGAGATTTGCTAACCAGAGCGTAGCCGGAGGCGTTGAAATAGCCCGTCGCGATGTCTAATGGAGATGACTCCCCGGATATGCTGTCATTGAGGAAATCCACCATTCTGTATTCGCCCGTTTCGTTGTCAATGATATCTCTCTTCATAATGCTACGATTCCCCGCTTGATGTAATAGAGTCGAAATAGCCAAGCACTCTCTTCCGCACTTCTCCGTTCAATTTGCGGATGAGATCATCGGTCCAGGCAATGTCCTCCTTGAGGTCCAGGATGCCTGCATCCTCTTTGAAACCTTCGAATGAATCTAGAATTGTAGACAGTTCTTCCTTGTTGAGGCCATAGTGTCTTGCGACAAAAGCGTTCAATTCTGCAAGGAGTTCTATTCTCTCATTCAATGTGAGAGGTTTTGGCTGAATGCCGAAATAAGATGAGAATGAAGCGAATTCCTCACTTTGTGAACTGAGTATTGCAGAAATGCGCCCGATCCTGCTTGCCATGCCTCCTTTGAAATCTCCAGGCACTGGCGTCTGATAGACGTAAAAGAAGCTCATGGTGGTCGTAATTCTGGTCCTGATCAAAAAGTCAAAAACCATAGAATTGAGCGTTCCGCATAGGTAGGACATGAGTTGGAAATAATCATATTCAGATGTCTTTGATTTTGGAACAACAAGAGGCGCCTTGTGGGAGCAGAACGTGTGGGGGGGAATGATGCAAGAAATGCACGAGCGTACGTTAGTACTGCTGGCGACATCACGAAATGCTATTCTCACATTATCATGAATGAATTTGTTCCGCGCCTTGAATTCATTGTGCCTCGAAGTCCTTTCCAGTCCTTCCTTCGGGTCAACCGTGTAGACCGGTTTTTCGTAGTCAGGTATGAACTGGTGGAAGTTCTTACCCTCGATGAGGGGCCATCCCTTGCCGTCGGTACTAAACAGGTCGCTGTCGGTGGTTCTGTTAAGTTCCTGAATGAGTGCAACAGACCATCCCTTTTTCTCATCATTCAGGAGTGGATTGGTCTGGTAAAGTTTTGAAAAGACTTCAAGTT
>JAKAPY010000124.1 GCA_021811925.1 Thermoplasmata archaeon
TCTCATTGTTGCCCCCGAGCCGCCGAGCATAAGTGTCGGCAGCAGCATTTCATTTGTTGTAAAATACCTGGCAAGTCCCGCATGGTCTATCTCCTCGATAAGCCTCCCGACCCTGCGCATGTCCCTTGAACTCTCCTTGAAATATTTCACCGATTCGATGGATGCTATTTCCACCATGGTTTCAGGCAGCACATCTGCCCCCGGGCCTGCATTGAGGTAGCACACTATGGGCAGGCTCGTGTTCCTGGCAGCCTCCTTGAAATATTCTACCATCTGCCTGCCCGAGGGTTTCCCCCCGAAAGGCCTGAGGGGTGCAAGAAGCTGAACAGCTTCGGCGTTGACATGTTCCGCCTCCTTGCACAGTTCGACAACCGTTTTTATTGATGGGTGGGAGACTCCAACCACGACAGGGCACCTGTTGCCTGTGAGTTCAACTGTCTTTCGTATGAGCTCCTTCCTCTCTTCCATCCCAAGGTACTGGTATTCCTGGGCCTCTACACCGGCGGCCGTTATTGCGCTGGGACTGCATTTTTCAACGATGTAGTCGATTTCGGCCCGAAGGGCTTCATAGTCAACCATGCCCCGGGCCCTGAAGGGGGTTAGTGGTGGTATGATCAGGCCGGGGACCTTTATCGCCAATCTACGAAGCCCCCGCCGTTCCGCTCTTCTCGATTGCTTCCTTGATTGCTTCAATGAACTTGCCCGCGTTCTTCTTCACGGCAGGGCTGATCATGCCACCGGCGATGGTTGCTATCTTGCCGTGCATGTCGGCACTCGCGGTCCATGCGACTTTTGTGCCTGGATCCAGCCTCGTAAGATTGAATTCAAAAAGAATATCCACGATGCTTCCAACTCCGCTGCCCTTTCCAACAACATTTGCCTTCAGTGGGGGCTCCTTGCTTTCGATCCTGAAGTTGAAGTTCATCGTTCCCTTGATAAAGCCGACGCCAACCTTGAGCTTCAACTGGATATTGTTCTCGTCGACTATGTTGTAGGACTCCACATCAGGGAGCTTTGTGCATACAAAGTTCGGGTCGGTTATCAGGCTAAACACACGTTCCGGTTCAGCTGAAATGCTGAATTCTCCTCCAAATTTCATTTAAGCTACCTCGCATAGATTACAAGTTCTATCGCTGACTCCCATCGGTACACTTCCAATTGCCTTGACACTTTCGGCTGTCTTCAGAAATAAATTCGTATCTTCCATCCTTTCATCCCGGCGTTCGTTCCCGTACGGCAGAGGAAAGGTGCTTTCAGTCCCTGTGGGCACCTGACTTCCCCTCAGTCGACTGGCCGGTGACCGCACTGATGATGGATCTCTTCACAATAACAGGAACCATGGCTGTCCTGTATTCAGCTGTTGCCTTTACATCCGACAGTATATCAGCACCCTCGAGATCATTCTTCGATTTTTCGGCTGCCGAGGCTATTGTCGACTCATTGAGAATCTTGCCTGCCAGTTCTTTTTCAGTGCTGACAGCCCTGACCGGAAGAGGGGAAACAGCCCCGATGACTATTCTCGCCTTTGAGCACTTTCCACTTCCGTCGAGTGTCAACTGACAGGCGGCTATTGCAACTGCGAAATCGCCGGTACGCCGCTCGATCTTGATGTGGGCACCATGAGTCTTGCCCTTCGGCAATGGTATCCTGATTGAAGTGACAAGCTCATCAGGAGCAAGGACAGTAGTGTATGGCTCTACAAGGAAATCTCCGGCAGCCACTGTCCGTTCACCCTTGACACCCCTTATTACAATGTCAGATTCAAGGGCTATGAGTGTGGGAAGCCAGTCCAGTGACGGGTCTGCGTCTGATATGTTACCGCCTATGGTGCCGAGATTCCTCACCTGAACATCGCCTATCAGATGAACAGTGTCCCGAATAAGCGGAAATTCGCTGAGGAGCCAATCGGTGTCCTGAATTTCCGAATTTGTGGTGATTGCACCTATCTCCACGTGGGAGGATGTCTTCCTGATTCCCCTGAGTTCCTGTATCTTGCTTATGTCCACAATGTACTGCGGCTGGATGAGTCTCAACTTCATCAGGGGGACAAGGCTCATTCCACCAGCAAGGGGCCTGGCATCCTCCTTGTACCTGTCAAGGAGAGCAACTGCCTCTTCAATACTTGCAGGCTTTTCATAAACAAATTGTGCCGGATACACCTTCTTCGCCCTGAGGGGCATTAGCTGACACAATATTAATCTTGTCCCCTTCCAGCGTCAGAATTCAGAGAAATTTCCCGGCTCTAGCGAATGTGTGGAAATACTGTAACGGAGCATGCCCAACAAGTGGCTGTTCTTATCAATGGTTGCCTTTTGCCTGACGGGAGGCATTCCACTCGGATAGAGACACAAGCCCGTAATTGGTGGCGTCTTCGAAAGTCATGTTCCTTGTTGTCCGGGCAAACGACTTGCACATCTTGAGCGCACTTGGACTCTTTCCCAGAAGGTTTTCCATCCACCATGATATTCTGTCGCTGAAATCCCCGTCGGGGACAACCTGGCTCACGATGCCAATGCGTTCAGCCTCTTCTGCACCGATGTCACGGCCTGTCACTATGAGCTCAAACGCCTTTTTCCTGGAAATCCACCTTGGCAGGTACGAGGAAACAACAGTGGGCGGGAGGTTTCCCCTCATTTCAGGGAAACCGAAAACTGAGGTCGAGGATGCAACGGAAATATCAGAGAGGAGGGATAGCCCGCAGCCGAAACCGAGCGCTTTGCCTTTTACCTCGGAGAATGTAATCTGAGGCGCCTCCAGCAGAAGACTGTTTAGCGAGATGATTTTGCCAATCACCGTCTTGAAGGGTGAATAGGAAGAACCGGGGGAATTATCCCTTCCGGCACAGAAATTGCCTCCATTGCCCTTCAGATGAAGCACGACTGCTTCGCTGTCCATGACTTTCCTGAGCGCAGCTGTAACCTCATCTAACATCACCTCATCCACTGCGTTTTCCTTCTCGGGCCTGTTCAGTGTTATTGAGGCCACCGCTCCTTCCTTTGCAGGGTACGCGTTTGGTTCGAACACTACATGTTCACTCATTTGAAACCAGCCTTGACTTATTCGTCGCTAGAAGGAAGACGGATACTTGGTGATTTCGTCAGTCCTTGCATAAATGCCGTACAGTCCCGATGTGATTCCGCCCGCGCCGGGGAGAGCACGTGATGCCTGTCAATCCAATGGCCCCCTGCCTTCGGAATAGTCTCTCTCGAGGGCTGCCTTGTACTTTAGCCAGTTCCCGCTCACCCTGTTTTCCCAGGATGCCTTCGCCTCGGGTTCCGCCGATTTGTAGCTTATGACAAATTTCATTTTCAGCTGTGTCTTCTTTTTCCCCAGCGGTTTCAGGACGTACGTTCCAACTTCGTTGAACTCTTCCCCGTAGCCTATTACGCTCCACTTGTTCGGCGGAGTGAGAGTAACAGACCTGATATTCTCGATTTCCCTCCCATCTTTTGATGTATGAGTGATCCAGGCTACGCACTTCTTTGTCTTTTCAACAAAGTGCCTTCTGGCAAGACCGCCCGTTATGAGATTGTCATCTTCCCTGTAGTCTGTGCACCATCTGTAGACATAATTCAGGGGTGCCTCGAAAACAGTGGTGACGTTGTATGTTTTCACTGCCATGGTTGCTGGGAAATATATGATCGATATTTGTAACAATCGCAGTAAAGCTGCGACATGCTTGAGTGATGAAGGCAATGCATTGCATGCACCCACATCTCTCGGGAATATTCTCCGCTCTTTTGATTCGAGGGCTATCCGGCTGCCGAAAACGGTTTTATCGGACTACGGTCTTACGCGTGGCAATGTTGCTCATAGATGATTCTCTGGTTCAGGAGGCACTCAACATGCAGGAGTGCATAGACGCGATGGACAGGGCTTTCGTGGAAGAGGCCAGGAAGATTGCAGCCAATCTGCCAAGGATGCGATACAAGGTGCCACGGGGCAAATCTGAAAAAGCGTGGCAGGCAAATGTCATCGGCGGCGCACTTCCTTCTGAGAATGTTGCAGCTTTGCGTTACAACTCCGACAGAATAGAGTTGTCCGGCACCGAGGGAACGACAGGGACATACGAGCATGTCCATCCTGACAACAGAAGGTGGGGGCTTGTTCTTCTCTCCAGCCTGGTGACTGGAGAATTGCTCGCAATTCTGCATGATGAGGTGCTCCAGACAATGAGGGTAGGAGCGACGACGGGCGCTGCCATGCGGGCGCTTGCAACCCGTTCCTCAAAGACTGTCGGGATTCTCGGTTCAAGCATTCAGGCGGAGAAGAATCTGGAGGCAATCTGCCTTGTAAGGAACATAGAGAAAGTGCGTGTTTTCAGTCCCAATGCTTCAAACAGGGAGAGGTTCGCAAGGCGAATGGGTGAGAAGCTGAAAGTTGACATTGATGCCGTTGGCGCATCCAGGGATGTGTTCGGGGGAGCCGACATAATACTCTGTGCCACAAACGCCCTCCGCCCTGTATTCGAAGGATCCTGGCTTGAGGAGGGGCAGACATTGATCACCCTTGCGACCACCAGCTCAGTCCTCAGAAGGAGCGAAGCAGATGAAACCGCGTTCACAAGATCTGCAAGGATCGTTCTCAACAGCTTTGAAACGGCCGTTGCAAACAATCAGAGAGAGCTGCTGGATCTTATTGACTCAGGCAAAGTTCCAAGTGAAAGAGTCGTTAACCTGGGAGAGGTGCTCCTGGGTGAGAAACGGGGACGGGAGAACGACAGTGATATCATATTCTACAGATCAAACGGCGGGGTGGGAATACAGTTTGCGGCAGCTGGCTCGATTGTGTACCAATACTGCCTAAAACACGGAAAGGGCAGAGAGATTCCGTCGGATTGGTTCAGTTCGCCGGTAATTCATGCCTAATGCGTAAAGTCGTGAAACCAGTCTGAAAAGCGCATCATGCCACCGAGACCCGTCATGAATGACGAGCCTGAAGGGTTGCCGCCGCATAATAAGCAGGGCATCATTTCGCGTGAGAAATAATTTCCACCTGAATGCGGTACTCGAAGGTGAAAATTGCTCAGGAACAGGCAGTTCAATAGTTTAATATCCACCTTGTCCCGTTCATGCGTCCCATACCATTGCAGGATTGAGTCCATACATCTGGATGGGAACCTGAGTGAATTGCTGAACCATTCACAAGAGCGGATCGATGGTAGTTCGAAACTGGACGGGAGTGAGAGAATGCAGAAGCGCGATGTAAAGTATACTGAAATCGGAAAAGTGAAAACAAGATACACCGAGAAGGGTAAAGGCGAACCTCTGGTCCTGATACATGGCGGTTATGTTGGGCAGAACAGCACGTTTTTCTGCTGGGACCACAACTTTGACAGGT
>JAKAPY010000125.1 GCA_021811925.1 Thermoplasmata archaeon
AGTGATCTTTCCCTTATGGTAGAGTCCCAGTACCGTCTTGAAATGAGCGCCTCTAGAAGTCGCGTCAGCCATGAGCTTCATAATTCCATTCAGGCCAAGCGACTTCAGGGCGTAAGCGCTGAACACGCCGGGAAAACCGCGAAGGTGGTCGATGAAGATGCCCGAATCGTCTATCACGAAGCTGCAGCTCATCCTGCTTGAAAGCCAGTCAATCCCGAAGCTGACGACGTCCTCCAGCCTGTCCGACTGTACCTCCGGGTAGGAAATATTCATCCTTTCAAGCTGGACACCGGGAGAAACAAGGGCGCTGCTGAATTCTCTGAACTTGCCGTCATTTGTCGTCACGATTGACAGTTTTATCATACATACCTCGCCCTCTTCTCAATCTCGGCCACCTTGTCAACGACTGCGGCATCTCCGCCCGCACCGATGTATCCCTTTAGAACCTCCTGATATTCCGATTCAAACTCCGAATGAGTTGACTTGTAAACCTCCTTAAGCAGCCTCATATCGACTCCAAGCTGTTCGGTGTCCGCCGGCCTGGTTGCCATGGAGAAGTCGATGAAATACAAGTCCTGCCCCATGACTATTATGTTCGATGTGGTGAGATCCCCGTGGGCTATCCCCGCCAGATGAAGTCGTGCTATTTCTGCTCCGAAACTGCGCTCCAGAGAGCGCCTTTCTGATTCACCAAGATTGTAAAGCAACGAGTTCAGCCGCTGACCGTTGATGAACTGCATGACTATGGTCCCCCCGTCCATATCCACATCATATATCCATGGAATATGTATTCCCGCCGCCCTTGCGGCAGCCATGCTCCTTACTTCATTCCTTGTCCTTGTCTTTATTATCCTTGAGTCGAGCCTTTCATCCCTGTACTCTTTTCGCTCTCTCTTCTTCATCACGACAGCTCTTCCCAGGTAGGTGCCGAGAGAGATGGTTGCCTCGGCGCCCCTTTTGATGACCGAAACCGGCGGCACCCGTGTCATAATTCCAGCGCCTGCGCAACGTCGTCGACGAGGTCTTCTTCGTCCTCAATTCCGACAGACATGCGTATGAGCGTTTCGGAGATCCCCCTTTCCTTCAGCTCGGCCTCTTTGAGCTGGCGGTGTGATGTGTCTATCGGCATCGTCACAAGCGACTCGACACCGCCTAGGCTTGCCGCGATCTTTGCGATCTTCATCTTCCTTAGCACTTTGCGCGCCTCCTCCTTCCTCCCCCGCAGTTCGAAGGAAAGCACGCCACCGTAGCCGCTCATTAGCCGTTCCGCAACATCATGCCCTTCGTGCCCTTCAAGCCCCGGATACAGCACCTTGGAAATCCTCCTGTGATCGTTGAGGAACTCAGCGAGAGCCATCGCGTTTGCGTTGCTCTTCTTGACGCGAAGTTCCAGCGTCTTGATGCCCCTTTCGGTGAGGAATGCAGTAAACGGCTCCATGGACCCTCCGAGTATTGTCATCATCTCCCTTATCCGGCCCACGTAACTGCCCCTGCCTGCAACGATGCCTGCAATCACATCGGAATGCCCGGACAGGTATTTTGTAGCACTGTGAACGATGACATCGGCTCCCAGCCTTGATGGCTGCATGTTAATTGGTGTGGGAAATGTGTTGTCTATGATAGTCACAAGATCATGCGCGTGTGCGAACTCGAATATCTCGGATATGTCATAGATATCGAGTGTGGGGTTCGTTGGCGTCTCGACATATACCGCCCTGGTGTTTGTTCTCAGGAGTTCTTCAAGAAACTTTGTCCTGCTCCTGTCGAAGAATGTTACATTGTGGCCCAGGGATGGAAGCAACGATGCGAAAAACGAGTGAGTGCCGCCGTAGATGTCTCGGACTGAAAGCAGATGCCCCTTTTCGCCAAGGACAGAGAGCACAGCGGTAGAAACGGCAGCCATTCCGCTCGAAAACGCAACCGCGTCTTCTGCATGCTCCAGGGCCGCGACCTTGTTCTCCAGCGATCTGACTGTCGGATTGCCCAGCCTTGTATAGAAATAGGGCGCCTCCTTGTCGGTGTAGTTGCCCTTTTCGTCTATCGCATAGGGATAGAGGAAAGTGGCATTCTGGTAAATCGGGGTAACAATCGTCCCGCTTGACGGATCTATGACCTCGCCTGCATGGACGCACATGGTCCCCATTCCCTTTTCGCCGATTTCGCCTTTCTCATTGTCTTCCAGCTGATCACCTGCCAAAGCATCCGCGATTCGATACATTACAATAGCGGTTGGCGGCATGGCTGAACAATACATTTTTACACGGACTGCATCCTCTACCGTTTTGTGGGAACTCTCAGCACCGGGTCTGCAAAGCTAGACAGTCTCCTCGGCGGAGGCGTGGAGGGTGGGACGGTCACGCTGCTTTACGGCGAGGGCGGATCGGGCAAAACGAACCTTTGCCTTATGCTAGCAAAGAGCGCCGTCCTTTCGGGCACGAAGGTCCTCTACATAGACACTGAAGGCGTTTCGATGCAGAGGCTGTCCCAGATTGCGGGAACGGAGGTTGAGACTGTTTCCAAGAACATACTCTTCTCGGAACCGTATGACATGAAGGAGCAGTCAAGGCTCATATCGAAGGGCATAAAGCTGCTTGACAACAAGAGCAGGATTGGCCTTATTGTTGTCGACAGCCTCACGATGTTCTTCAGAATGACGAGAACAGAGGACGGTGACGAACGCAGGGATTTGAACGAGCAGCTGAGCATGCTTCTGAACGCAGCCAGGAGGTTTACAATTCCAGTTGTCGTTACCTCACAGGTCTACACGGATATAAACACGGGAACGATAGAACCGCTCGGCGGACACATAATGCTGCATGCGGCAAAAACAATAGTAAGGCTTGAACGCCTGCCGGCCGGAAGGAGAAGGGCCACCCTTATGAAGCACAGGCATCTCAGGGAGTTTACATCATCCGAATTTGTGATAACAACAGGAGGCCTGGAATGACACCACCCATCTGTCCCTGTCTTTGGGATTTCTGAAAGGATTTATATCGGTAGTGCAGTAACTGGAGATCAGCTAGGGGAGCGTGAAGAAAATGCTGAGAGGGCAGCGACCCCGGTTGCTGCCGACCCTTGAACCTGATCCGGATAATACCGGCGAAGGAAAGCATGAGTTTCTTACGACTTCTCTGGCAGGAGACATAACATGGATCCTGCGAGAGACAAAAGATCGGCATGGAAGAGACTGAGACCGTTTGAAAAGCGACTTGTAGCTGTAGCAGTGGCGCTTGTGCTTATTGCAGCGTCCTTCTCGGCATACTACGCGCTGAGCCTGAAGGGGGGCGGAAAGAGGACTCTTGTGGTCTACACATACAGCTCGTTCATGGCATACGGTGCGAACAAGACTGCCGCATTCAACACAGTCTTCGGCACATTCGAAAAGGAATATAATGTGAATATAATTGTCAGGACACCTTCCCTGGGTCTTCTCCTCACGCTCCAGGCTCAGAGCCAAAATCCGCAGGCCGACATCGTCATAGGGCTCACGAACATGGATGGCATGCTTGCCGCACAGTCCGGGCTGCTTGTCAAATACACGCCTCCCGGCTCCCATTACATTAACGCGACTCTCAAAAACGAAATGGGAAGCGCTTCCGCCTACCTTACGCCATATGAATACGCTTACCTCGGTATTGATTACAACAAGAGCG
This sequence comes from Thermoplasmata archaeon, assembly GCA_021811925.1. Taxonomy (GTDB): domain Archaea; phylum Thermoplasmatota; class Thermoplasmata; order Sysuiplasmatales; family Sysuiplasmataceae; genus JAJZXY01. The sequence continues at coordinate 3,654 of JAKAPY010000125.1, forward strand.
TGTTTCAGCCTCCCGGAAGCACCTTCACACCTACCTTTCAGGATTTGACAAACAGCACAGCAGCGTCAAACCTGCTTCTTGAGAATCCCATTACGGACAGCACGGGTGAAGGATTCCTGCTTTGGGAGATAGCATACTACCAGCATGTGCTCAATGAGAACTGGACCACCTGGTGGAAGGCAGTCATGCCTTACGTCAGCAGTTACATCTACCCTTCATGGGATCAGGCATTCGCCCAGTTCGAAACGGGCCCCGGAACAAACCTTGTCTCAAGCTACCTGACAGACCCTGCCTACAACGAATACTTCGGCTACGGTAACGGCAGCGGCTCAACCCCGGTATACAATTCCGGAACGGCATACGGCTGGAGGACGATATACTGCATTGGCATTGTCAACGGCTCGAAGAACATTTCGCTCGACAAGGAGTTCGTCAATTACTTTCTCGGACCTACCGTTCAGAACGAGGTGCCACAAAACGAGTGGATGTACCCTGCAAATGAGACAATAGCCCTGCCGGCGAGCTTCGGCTATGCGGTCAACCAGTCAAACATAGTCCCTCTGAATGACTTCCTGAACGCATCCACCATTGCAGAGAATCTGCAGTCGTGGAAATTGGAGTGGCAGTTAATGTTCCCGGGCGCCGGCACATGAAAGCCAGGAATATTGTCAAATGGTGCTTGGCGCTGCTGCCGGCACTGTTCATTTCCGCCTTCGTACTCGTTCCCTTTTCAGACATGCTGCTCAGATTCCTGAGCCCTGGATCAATCGTGGAAATAACCGGCAATTCACTCATCGGGACGCTGACCGCACGGGCAATAAAGAATTCACTCATTCAGGGAATACTGAGCTCACTTTTTGCCTACTTGGCTGGAGTGCCGATGGGCTTCTTCCTAGGAAGATATGAAGTCAGGTTCGGGAGGCTTCTCAGGTCATTCGCAATCGTTCCTTTCTTTCTGCCTTCAATAGTGGTTGTCACATCCTTTGTCTCCGGATTCGGGCCGCTGTCCCCCTTCCCGGTTCCTGCCCTGTCATCCGGGCTCAGCGGGATAGTTGCAATAAACGTATTCTTCAACGCGCCCCTGGTGGCGATGATGACAATGCTGTCGGTCGAGACCGCTGACATTACCCTTGAAGAGGCAGCGATGACGCTGGGAGCTTCGGGGACGAGAAGATTTTTCACTGTTACCGGAAGAGAAGGGCTTGTTGCAGGTGCAGGCGGCGCGCTTCTTGCCTTCCTTTATTCATTCGCAGGATTCACCGCGCCACTCATCATTGGCGGCCCCGGATATTTCACCGTAGAGGCATGGATATATTACATGGTGAGAACGGTAAACAACATAGGGTTTGCAGCTCTGCTCAGTTCCGTTGAGGCAGCTGCGCTTCTTGTGCCTGCGCTGATTTACTTTTTATTCGTTTCAAGGTCAAGGAAAGTCTACGGCACAGGCAGGGCGGGAGGAGCGCAAAATACCAGGGACATTTTTTTCACTGCTGGTTCTGTCTACGCTGCCCTTTGGATTCTGTTCGAAGGATACGTGCTCGCATCCGTCTTCTCATCCTCCTTCCATGCCGTCAGGGGCGGACCCTCTCTTGCCAACTACCTTGCACTCTTCGGTCCGCTGACCTATTCAGCCCTGGGCGTGTCTGCAGCTTCGGCTGTCGTGAATTCCATCTTCTATGG
>JAKAPY010000126.1 GCA_021811925.1 Thermoplasmata archaeon
GTTGTTATGACCTCTTCTTTTTCATGCTTCCGGCACTCATTGTACACTTTCCAGTTCCTGCTTCGCCTTGTCGTTCACATCCCATCCCGCCGACAACGGGATGGGCATCAAAAGTCAGATAAACAACGGATGCACATTATCCGGCGGAGATGCGCCATCCTGTTGTCGTTGCAAACAAAAGGTATGGCATCTCCTCAATTTCATATTTTGTGGGCACACCCGAACTTATCGGAACTTTCAAATATTGAAATTTTGATCATATGAGCGTGACTATTAACATTGTTTCTCGAATCACAGTAATTTCAATTGTGGTATTATTGAGCATATCCGGTGTGAGTATGGTCACTGCCAACTCGATCACGAATAGTGCCGCGGCATCAACGTCTCAGACTAAAGAAAGTCTGCACGTCGTTTCAGCATCTCGTGCTAATCTCATTGGCGGTTCCGGCACTACATTAAATTGGGCAGGTTATGTGGTGGCTACAAGTTTTTCCAACCCACAGCCTGTTATATCAGGCATTAGTGGTTCATGGGTACTCCAAAAGGTGAAACCAACCTCGAATTTAGATCAGTACACTTATTCAAGTCAATGGGTGGGTATTGGCGGCTATTTCTCAGGTGAACTTATTCAAGTGGGAACAGAGTCTGATACTTATTCTGGATTCTTCGGTATTGGTGCTACTACTTACTATGCATGGTATGAGATGCTCCCCTATAACGGTCAGCCTGGCAACAGTAGTGAAGTCAAGATTAAAATGGCAGTCCATCCAGGAAATATAATGGTTGCCGAAATCTTTGGCAATAATCCAACTTGGACAATCACGATAGCTGACACAAATACGAGCGGGTTCTTTCAGAAGGTTTTTACCTACAACACAGACATGAAGTCCGGCGATTTCATCGATGAGCGACCTACAGTAAATGGCGGATTGCCTACACTTGCTAATTTCGGGACAGCATATTTTGGGCCAGCGTATGCAGGCTCTGGTAATTACAATACAGTAACTGAAACTGACGGAAACGTGTATTTCTTAGGATCGAATGGAATACAAAACGTTGCACTGACCATGGACAACTCCAGCGGTAATGTTCTGGCGCAGCCTTCTTCACTGAACAATGATTTGCAAAGCTTTACAGTTACTTGGAAAAGAGGATCCTAAAATTACTCTCATAATAAGCACTGTACAGCATAATTTATTGAAGACTCAGATGCCATGAGTCTGAGTAAGTGGAATCATGAATTCAATGAGGAATAAGCTCAATATCGGCCTAGCTTACGACTTGTATCGATCTCTGACAAGTAAATCATTCATATCCTCAGTGGCGCTGATGCTATCGATATCGATAATTGTGGGCGCCAGCCTTATAGGTGGCATAACGAACCCCTCGGAAAACGGCATAAACATTGACCATGCTTACTTTTACGAAAACTCCTCCTATCATCAGGTTAGCTACTTCTTCGATGCAACAGGTAATCCTCTGACACATCTATCGGTTTCGTTTGTTGTGTTGAATCAGACGAATCGTGTATTTTCGGCTGAAACCACTACAAGCACTAACGGTTTTGCGAACTTCACCTTCAGTCCGCCGATCTTAACAGAGCAGTTCATAGCTTATGAGAATTATTCATACGCCGGAGAAGAATTTTCGACAAACGTAATCTTGAACGCTTCAAACCATTCCATGAATTACATGTCAGGATTGGGATATCAAATTAACCCTGTTGCAAAACCGCGCGACCCTTATGGGGACAACCTTTTGATTTTCTATTTGGGTGAAAACGGAACAAGGTCTTCAACGGTCAAAGTCTATCTTGCAAAGGCCAGTGGCCTCACCGGGGTCGAAACAAATGGTTCTAACAGTTACAACAAATACAACAGTAAGAAACTCGTTGCCACAATTTCTGATTTTTGTTTAACAATAGTAAATGTACCTGTTGGACCTTCCGGGATCTCCCAGTTTTTTAATGTCTTTATATATTCCGCCAATAATACCCTCTTGGCAGAGAGTGTCAACCTCAGATTGAGTTTTCCCTCACCGGGTTATCAGGCGGCCGATGAGGCAGCCATATTTTCGTCAGCTTATCTTCCTGTACTAGGCTCCATGATAGCATTCCTGATAGCTTATACCAACTATGGAAGGCTGTTTTCGGCAGGTGTTATGGACAGTATCCTTGTAAGGCCAATCACGCGCGGGAGGTTGTTTCTGTCCAGATGGATTTCCTCGGCAATATCACTGTTCACCTTTCCTTTGCTCATATTCGCCACCTTAGATATGCTGATTTTTTGGAGGTTTAGCTCTCTCATCCCCTTGCCGGTTTATACCATTCTGCTGACCGGAATCTATTTTTCCTTTTTGGCCTTTCTGGGCATCGTACTCGCACTGTCCAATGTAGTAAAGTCGGACTCGGTGCTCTTCGGTTCGACACTTTTCATTTTGATAGTCTTTACAGTCCTATGGGGCAGCATTGGCCAATTAATTGGAGGATTCCTCGGCATTTCCCCTCCGATCGGCGTTGGAGTGCCTGGGGTGAGCGAGAACTACTTGTCCCTGCAGCTGCTCACTTACTATCTCAATCCAGTAGGAGGAATTACTCTTGCATCCACAGCGGTGACCGGCAATTTTGAAAATTTCATTCAGCCCATTTCTGCGTCCCCATATTCGCCGACAGCGATCAGGATTGTGTTGGAAGGAGTTGCATGGACAGTTTTTACCTTGGCCGTTTCATATTTCACTGCGATAAAGACTCGGCGATGACTCTCTACTGGAACCTGATTGTTATATAGAACGGGATGTGGAGACCGAATCACTGTGTCCGCTACAGGAAATGAATGCTGCGAAGCGACCTATATGGACATTTGCATTGCGTATTTCTGTAGATTCTGCGATGAGTGCTTGAGCTGATGTATGCTCATTCAACGAATAAAATTGCCGTTCCCGCACACGTTGCGGCGGTGAATTTCTGTCTTTGAATTTTTCCGATTTTCCGCTCAGGCGACGCACTTCTCTGCCTTCGCCTTCAAATACAACTGCGGAATAGTGAACTCTTTTCCGTGTCTCATGACGGAAAATGCCTGAATGAGAAGCTTCCGTGCAACGGCAATCCTTGCGACTTTCTTGTGCTTTCCCCTTGCAATGAGCCTGTCGTAGAGGACGGTGCAGGCCGGATTGCACTGTATCGCGGGCAAGGCACTCTGGAAGAGTGCTGTTCTCAGTGCCTTGCTCCCCCTCTTTGATATGGGCAAACCCGTGCTCTCATACTTGCCCGAATCACTTTTCTGCGGATCCAGACCGGCGAACGCAATCACATCATTCACAGTCTCGAACCTTCCCGTGCTGGCAATTTCGCACTCTATGATTGCTGCAGTGACGGGGCCGATGCCCGGCACTGTTGCAACCAGGCTGCCCTTCTTCTCCATCTCCTTCCCTATCTTCCTCTCCTGATGCTCAGTGCATTCGCTGATGAGTTCAAGCTCCCTGATGAGGTAGCGCACCTCATCGACGAGCGGTTCTTCGAGACCGTCTGCTGTCTTCCTGCCGGCGAATATGCCTGCAAGGGTTTTTGCTTTCTCTGCCGTCTTCGATTTGACTGCATAGAAACGGGAGATGACTTTCTCAATCTCGTCGGCCGTAGCATTGAACAGACGCGTGTGCTGGCAGAAACTCCTGAGCAGTGCAATATTCGAAGGTGTATTCACATCTCTCATTTCCTGCGAAAGTCCCGGACAGAGTATGTCCAGGTCCCTTCTGAGCTGTGCCTTTGTCTTCGCCGCCCTGTCGACAAGCCGCTGCCTGACACGTGTTCTCTCCTTGAGTCCCGCGTCATCCCCGGACCACTTTGTCTGTTCGTGATGCATGTGGTTCTTGCGTGTGAACTCCGCGATGAGTTCACAGTCGAGCTCATCCGTCTTCGTCTTTCTGAGCTGCCCGGGAGTACACTGGAAAATTGTGTAAAAACGAAAACAGAAAGAGAGAAAGAGGAAGATAGTATGTCTGACAGATGTATGACACAGGGAACATGGAGAGAGCAGATATGAGAAGAGAGGCAAGGAACAGTACAGATACAGTGATGGAAAAGGTGCAGGAGGAGGAAGAGGACAGTACTGCAGACAGCCTTACAGAGAAAACTGCAGACGAGATCTTCGCCAGGATGCAGAAGGGTGAGAACGTTTCCCTTCCAACACTCCTGGAAGGCATCGTCAACGCAGTGATGGAGAGGGAAAGGGACTATTTCCTTCAGTCGACAGAGGACTACGCCAACGGCTTCTATACGAGGAAACTGCAGATGGCAATGGGTAAGCTCAATCTGAAGGTTCCCAGGGTAAGGCACTCGAAGGGATTCAGGCCGGCACTGCTGCCCGGCAGATGGGGAAGGGTGTACGGCGACTACGGGCAGATACTCACGGCACTGATGGTCAACGGCTATTCGCAGAGACAGGTGAAGGATTCACTCAGGGAACTCAATCTGCCCTATTCACAGGACAAGATTGACGCCATAGTGGGCATAGTCAGTGAGCGCCTGGAGGACTACAGGAAGATGCCCCTTCCGTCAGAGCTGTTTGCTGTGTTCATAGACGCATACCATGCACAGCTCAGGGATGAGGGGAAGATAAAGGAGGTGAGCGTATTCACTGCATTAGGCATAGATCTCGACGGCCGCAAGTCCATACTGGGCTACTGGGTGAATGACGGCGGCGAGAACAAGGCATTCTGGATTGATGTTCTGCAGGACCTCATTGCAAGGGGTGTGTCAAAGGTGCTCGTCTTTGTCACGGACGACTTCTCCGGACTGAAGGAGGTCATGGCAAGGCTCTTCCCCCTACAGCGACCACCAGCTCTGCTGCGTACACCTGAAGCGCAATCTGAAGAAACACCTGTCTGTGAAGCTGTACCGTGAAGTGAAGGAGAAGCTCTTTCTCCTCTTCAGGGCGCACGACGTCGATGAAGGGGAGAGACAGCTGTCGGCCATCGCCGACGCTGTCTCAAAGGAGAACAGCGAACTTGCGGACAGGCTGAGGGGAAGGAAGGGCAACTATCTTGCCTTCCTCAAATACCCTCAGGAGGTCAGGACGCACATATATACAACAAACGGCGTCGAATCCGTGAACTCGGGCCTGGAGTACATGCGTTACGAGCTCGGCGGCTACTTTCCGTCCAGACGCTCACTCGACTTCAACTACTACATACAGATCGAGCACAGGAACGATGGATGGCTCAGGAGACCGCTGCCCGCGGTCTCATCGAACACGTACGAACTGCGGCAGCTGTTCGAGCTCAGGTTCGGAATAGGAAAGGAGAGATCAGATCAATGAGTGGAAGTTGTTTGTAAGAT
>JAKAPY010000127.1 GCA_021811925.1 Thermoplasmata archaeon
TCTCTTCATACACACCACACCCGTAGTCGGTTTTGCCAGCTCTGTATTTTTCATGGTTCTCTTCCTCGGTGGGTACATAGGCCTGATCAGGAAAAAGACATGGGAGCACGCCATAAGAAAGGGACAGGAACTCAGGGAGCGGGTATCGAGGGTTTAGGTCCGGGTGCCTGTGTCTTGAAAGCAGTAAACACCGCTGAAGTGATGGGAGTTGTGGATCACAGCTCCCTCAATGCATTTGCCTCGCAGGACGACATAAAGAGGCTGATAGACGAGGCAATAGAGCTTTCGACCCACTCCGTTTGCATAGAACCGATTCACGCGCAGTTTGCACGGGAATATATTGCAAGCAGGAAGGCGGGCGTCAAGGTGAACATCGTTCTGGACTTCCCCCTCGGCGCGTTGACGACCAGCGCCAGGCTCGGCCTACTGAAGAGCTTTTCGGAAGTTGCTGATGAAGTCGATTTCGTGACACAGATCGGATACCTGAAGTCAGGCCGCTTTGACTTGATTGAAAGGGATCTCCAGCTTCTGGCAAGGGAGGCTCACGACAACGGCATACTCGTCAAGATAATCACGGAAGACGCCTATTCGACGCTGAGCGAGAAGAAGAAACTGTACGGCATTGTCTGCAAGTCGGGGGTGGACTTCATCAAGACCACCACCGGGTTTGACACTTCACCTTCAAGCGCCAACTATGCCGGATCACTTGGCAACTCAACCGGCGCAAGGCCTGAGAACGTCAGGCTGATGGCCGGCATCGCAGATGCGCTAAATCCTGATATCGGAATCAAGGTTGCAGGCGGCATCAGAACGCTGGAACAGGCTTTGTCGCTGAATGAAGCCTCCGAAAGACCGTTTGACCCGAAGAAATTCAGGCTGGGCATCAGCGGCACCCGTGCCATATACAACGAACTCATCTCGACGCACGCTGCATGACAGGAAGGGAATCAGAAGGCCCGAGGGAATTGAAAATCGTTGAGGGCTCTGTGTGATGTCTACAGCGCATTCTCGTACCTCCCTTCGCTTGAATCAACGTCATCTTCCGGGAAAACTCTGACGGGGTTTCACCCCAGCACGTTAGGGCGGATGCGCTTTTCGGGGGCGAGAGCTGTTGCCGCAGGCTCGGTGCACGCCTGTGATTCAGGAAGTGAGTGCCATGCCTCGCGGGATAAACGGATAAATTTCACGGAACGGCGTATTTCCCCCGTACGCTGACGGAGTCGGAGTCCTGCCGAAGCTGACATGGCAGAACGCTGCTGATGGTGGCGCTCTGCTACTGGAACATTACCTGCCTGCGTGCTCCAGCTTTGACTTTCCGGCTATTTTTCCCTTGCAGTAGGCATAAAGTGCATCGTAGGCAGGAAACTGCATTTTCATATTCTCATAATCGTCTTTCGCGATTTCCCTGAACCCAAGTGCAGCGGCCTCCAGCCCCGCGGATTCCGCAGGTGCATCCGGTATGCTCGCGTCGGCCCCTCTCACTATCTTTGCAAGTTCAAGAAGCGGCGGATCGGCGAGTTTATATTTCCTTATTATGGCATCAAAGCTCACGTACTCATTCCCGTTCTCCTCATAGTGGAACAGTTCTGCTCCCGGCGCATCGAACGGAATCGCATGTTCCCTCTCCGCAGCCTTGATAACCTCTTCCTTCGCGACAAAAAGAAATTCGGCATTCCTGTCCACAAATCTCGATATGAGCCACGGGCAGGCAATTCTGTCCACCTTGGCCTTCTCCCTGGTTATCCATTTCATTTTTATCAGTCATAGATCATTGTCGGGGGCTAAATAGTATCGTGTCCACTCCGTTCGATGAGACGACAGCCACAAACCATCCATTGTCAGAGAAGTCATGCACAATGTGCTTCAGTCGGCGGCCACTCCTGGCAAACCGTTGGCAACGTGCGTGCCGCACTCATGGTCGGGATGAACAGCCGTAAGTGAAATCCCCCGGAAGTCGGCTCCAAGGGCAGGACCCCGGACAGGGAAATATATTATTACTACTTTCGGCATATGAGCTGACAGTTGTCAGACATATATGCCTCAGGGATGGGACGATGCGATCAGATGAGAAATATTACGTGGCAATAGAAGCCATATCTGTACTCGAGAGAAACACACTTGCGGTTCGCGGCTCGCAGTTGAGACGAGGGAAGTGCAGGAAGCTTTATTCGTGCCTGGCCTCCACCAAGGGAATCGTTGATGAGGACAGGTTTTGTGATTTCGCGAGAAGACTGGCCGAACGCAGCTCGAAATCAGGTGAGATGGAGTTTGCACTGAAATTCATCAAAACAATACCCGAGGCAAAACTCACGGCGGCGGACAGGGAGATACTCGTCGACGCTCTGTTGTCAACCGGAAAGACTGAAGAAGCAGGCCAAATGCTGCACGCCGAATCCTGGAAGGACGCTCCCGCGGCTCACTTCCGCCTGCTGGGAAAAATGAAGAGCATGACCGGTGATGAAGCGGGCGCTAAGGAGGCCTTCCGGAACGCCATCAGAGTGGGAGGTGCCGACGACAGTGCGATTGAAGCGCTTCTGGGGCTCTCAAAGACTCATTCGGATGAGATGGAATTCCTCCGGCTGAAGGCCGACAACCTTCTGCAGACGGCAAGGGCGAAGGAGTCGCTGAAAATCTACAGAAAACTCCTCCGTCTGGACAGCGGGTCCCCGGGGATCCTGAAGTCTGCGGGGATTGCGTTCGCAGATTTGAAGAAACCGGAAAAAGCGGAAAAACTGCTCCTAAGGTCTTTGGCGGGGAGAGAAGACATCGAGACGGAGATAGCGCTTGGACTGGTAGAACTTCAGGAAGGGAAATACGACGACTCATACAGGCGCCTGTCGCACGCCCTCGACGAGGGAGCGCGCGGCTTCGATTTGCTTTCCTCCCTCTGCAGGACATGTATTCTGACCGGGAAAGAGGAAAGGGGGATAGAAGCCCTTGAAATGATGAAAGATCAGCATGTGGATGACGGCACAAGGGCACTGACTGAGGTCAACAGGCTGACGGCCCTCGCTGGCAGCAGAAACCATCATAATTTCGTGGTCAGCTCGGCAGGTGTTGCCGAACACTATGGTGTGCCTCCTCCTGAAATACTTGAAATACATCTGCGCTCGTTCCTGGCACTATCGAAACACCGCGAGGCGCTTTCATGCCTGGACAGACATGCTGGATTATCGGAACAGTTCCCCCAAATCAGGATGGTGGCACTGAGGGAATCCGGGTCTCTGGAAGAAGCAGAAAAGATTGCAGACAATATCCTCTCCACAGACGCGAGTGATGACGAGTCGCTGAACACGAAAATGCAGGCAATGTTCTTCCGCAAGATGGGGAAGGAGGGTATTGACGCATACAGTCGCAGGGTACTGGCGAGGGGAGGAGCTGCAGCGCTGTCGACGCTGCTTGAGATAGCCAAAGCAGAGGGTAACGACAGGCTCGTTCTCAGTGCCTCACAGGCATTGATATCAATGGACTGCAGAGAATTAAATGTGCTGGATGACAGGGCTACCGCACTCGAAAGAATGGGCAGACTGAAACAGGGTGAAAAGTGCTACAGACAGATGTATGCCAGGCTCGGCACGGTTGAGGCTTTGGAACTGCTCAGTTCATTCTGCGCACGGCACGGCATGATCGGGAAGGAGGAACAATTGCTTTCGGACGCTGTCGAGAGAGGCCTGCAGGTCCCGACCGGGCTGGTTTACAGGCTCGCAAAGATCAGGATGGAAAAGGGAGACCAGGCAGGCTCGCTCAACGCGATAGAAAAATCGCTTTCCAACAGGGAGACCCCAGAAGGCAGATATCTGCAGTCGGAGGTCCTGCTCGGTCTCAGCAGGCCGGATGAGGCCATAGAGGCTGCACGGAAAGCAATGAATCTAGGATACCCCGCAAAGCTGGCCGAAGTGAAAGTGGCCGAGGCGTTCATGCTACAGGGCAGAAATGAGGAAGGGCTGCAGCATTACAACAGGGCGATTGGGTTCGGCTCCAGAGACGTGAACGTTCATATCGGGAAAGCCAGGCTCCTGCAGTCTATGGGAAGGAGCGGGGAAGCCTCTTCAGAAATAGAGGCAATAGAGAAAATGTTCGGTGATTCGACCGCCGCACACGAGGAGTGTGCTGCATTCTACTACCATGCAGGACACTACCAACGGTGCATTACTGCATGCGAGGAGATCATCAGGAAAGACAGGAAGAACTTCACGGCATGGAAGATGCGGGGGTTGTCGATGATTGCACTGAAGAATTATGATGAAGGCGTAAAGTCGCTTGACTCCTGCCCGGCCGAAAAGAAGGACATGGAGATACTCGAGGCACTGAAGAGCGCACATGCGGCCAGAAATGATGCAGTGTCAGTGGTGAAGACCATCGATATGATGATCGGAGGGAAGGGAGCGAGCAGGGAGCTGCTCCTCGAGAAAGGACAAATGCTGCAGAGGAGCGGAAGACACGACGAAGCGCTGAGCACGTTCCAGGAGGCGATAAACGATTTCGGGAGAGATGAAAAGAGTGTGACTGGTAAAGCCGGTGTTCTTCACAGGCAGGGCAGGTATGCTGAAGAGCTGAAACTGCTGCTTGAGTTCCTGGAGGGCGGGCAGGACGCGCCTGAGGTGCTTGCGATGGTTGCCGAAGTCTACTCCGAGATGAAGAGGTACGGCGACGCGCTGGATTACGCAGACAGGGCCATGCAGTCCGATCCCGCCTCAGTGGCTATTGTCGATCTCCGTGCAAGGATACTGATGAAGATGGAGCGTCACAATGAGGCCGAACGCACAATAGACATTGCGCTCGAGCTCAGTCCGAAAGATCCTGAGGCACTCGAACTGAAGGGAAACCTGCTCATGATTGACGGCGGTCACGCCCAGGCTCTGGAGATTTTCAACGGTGCGCTTGCGGCAGGGATATGCAACGCAAGCATTTACAAGAACAGGGGAGACTGTCTGCTGCAGGCCGGAAGGTACGTTGAGGCGCTGGATTCGTACAATAAGGCATCAAAACTGGAACCTGGAAGGACGGACACGCTCCTCGGCAGAGGCATATGCGAATACAACCTTGAGAGATACTCGTCGGCAACGATGTGCTTGAACGAACTGACAAAAAAAGAGCCAGACAACGCCTCGGGGTGGTACTACTTCGGCCTTTCCCTTGCGAAACAGAGACTGTCGTCGGAGTCAAGGAAGGCATTCGAAGAAGCGGTCAGGCTGGAAGACACGCACGGAAGGGCATGGTATGAACTCGGAAGAATCCATCTGGAAGAAGGGAATCTGGAGGCGTCCAGAACGGCTCTGTCGAAATCGCTGGAACTCAATCCGGAAAACCCGGAAGCAC
>JAKAPY010000005.1:0-17924 GCA_021811925.1 Thermoplasmata archaeon
AAAGTGCTGCTTCTTGTGGGATTCGCGGGCGGCAGGGCAGTTGCATACGCCGTGTATTTCATGACATATTCCACATTCCTCGCCAAACCAACTCTCTACCTCGAGGACATCTTTGTGCTGCCTGAATTCAGGAGGGCGGGTGTGGGCACGGCGATATTCTCAATGCTTGGCGAGACCGCGCTGCGCAGGAGATGCGGAAGGATGGAATGGTCCGTGCTGAAGTGGAACGAGATGGCACTGAACTTCTACGGAAAGATTGGCGCCAAGGAACTCTCCGAGTGGACTTACTTCAGGATGACTGAAGACAATTTCAGCAGCCTGATCCGCGGAGGCAAAGCAGGGCCCTGAGCCTTAGCACATGGGTGGCCGCACGGTAATAGAAAAGGGGGCGGAATTGCCTAAGCGCCGAGGGGGAGATTTGAACTCCCGAGTCGCAGAGCGACACGAGCTTGCTGTTTAGAATTCCAGGCTCGCGCCTTACCGGGCTGGGCCACCTCGGCTCAGTGCATCGTTATTTGACTTCCGTATTTAACCGTAATCGATGGATTGAGCTTCGCAACCGATTCGTCGTGCGACAGAAATCGGATAGGGCTCCGAGGCAGTCCCGACAGATTTAGATACAGATTATCAATACTCGGAGACGTGCAGCCCAAGTTGAGCAAGGAAGCTCATGGCAGGATAGTCTCGTTTATCAAGGGAAAGGTCGAGGAAAGCGGCGCTTCAGGTGTCGCGATCAATCTGAGCGGTGGCATCGACTCCGCCCTGACTTTGAAGCTTTGCGTAGAGGCACTTGGCGCATCGAAGATTCATGCCCTGATACTCCCGGAGGGGAACGACGGCGGCACAGATGCCGACGACGCCTCAGGTCTCGCTTCGTCACTCGGTGTGCAGGTACACAAGTACTCCATCGGTGAAATCGTGAAGCAGTTCGCTTTTCTGATGGGCATCTCGGACAGGAGGGTCCTGGGAAACATCAAGGCACGGACGAGGATGGTTCTTGTTTACTCGCTGGCAAACGCAGAACACCTGCTTGTTGCGGGGACAAGCAACAAGAGCGAATTCCTCACTGGCTATTTCACAAAGTACGGTGACGGCGCCTCGGACTTCTGCCCCATAGGTGACCTGTACAAGACACAGCTGAGGGAGCTCGCTGTTCTTGTCGGCCTTCCATCCGTCTTCATAACCAAGACACCGACTGCTGGCCTCTGGCCCGGCCAGACAGATGAGGGTGAGATGGGAATGACATACACCGAACTGGACACAATCCTCTACTCGCTTGAGGCAGGAAAGAGTCCTGATGAAATTCCAGCTGCCACAGGACTGCCTGCAGGCAAAGTCGAGAAGGTTGTCGACATGATTCATTCCTCCAGCCACAAGAGGAAGCTTCCATCCATTCCAAAGATAGGGATCAGGACCGTGGGCATCGACTGGGATGTCTGAGTCACGGGCGAATGCAATGTTTTAATCCGCCACGTGCGTACTGTGTCGTTCCCATGTTAGGCAAAGAGGTTGTCACGGAAGCTTCTAAAGTTGTGTACAGGTATTGCATCAGGACACCACTCTACAGGGACTTCCATCTTAGCCGCCTGACCGGGCTTGATGTCCGCCTGAAGCTCGAACTGTACCAGCCCGTACGATCATTCAAGATCAGGGGGGCCGCGAACAAGCTGTCAAGGATCAGCCAGGATACAGTCATCACGGCTTCATCCGGAAACCATGGCATAGCAGTCGCGTACATGGCGGCCATGCTTGGCAAGAAGGCGATTGTCGTCCTGCCACAGGATGTAAACCCCTCCAAGCTTCAGATGATAAAAGACATGGGCGCGGAGGTCGCCTTCAGCGGAACAACCTCGGACGAGAGGATAAAGTATGCGTCTGACTACTCTGCAAGCTCGGGCATACCACTCATTCCTTCATTCGATGACCCGGAGATAATCGGGGGCCAGGGTACGATAGGCCTGGAGCTGCAGGAGCAGATGGACATCGATGCAGTACTTTGCCCGATTGGAGGCGGTGGCCTCATATCCGGCATCGCCCTGTCATATGCAGGCAATAGTTCCACGAGCATTATGGGAGTTCAGGCGGAGGGAGCTCAGTCGATGAACCTGTCGGTGCATGAGGGGAAGCCGGTAACCTCGAGGTCGGCAACAATTGCGGACGGCATCATGGTCTCCACTCCCGGGGCAATAAATGTCTCTATTGTGAAGGAGCATGTCCGCGGGATACTTCTCGTTTCAGATGAAGAGATTATCGAAGCGGCGAAGGAGATGTGGAACTCGTCGCACCTGCTGATAGAGCCGGCAAGCGCATCAACCGTGGCAGCACTCAAGAGGTACGGCCCGGAACTCGTTTCCCGCGGAGTGAAGCGGGTAGCGCTTATAATCACGGGCGGAAACGTTTCCGACAAGGTGCTCAGGATGATTGCGGCAGTCTGAGGCTCATTTCTTGTAGCCGATCTTCCGCAGGAAATCGCGCCTCTCCTTCCTGTCCGCCTCGGACTCGACTCCAGCAGGCGACAGGCCGTCGATGACGCCAAGGATAGAAGCCCCTCCCTCTTCCCTAAGGACAATAACCTTCAACGGGTTGGAAGTCGCGCAGTAGATATGTGTTATTTCCGCGACCGCCTTCAGCCCGTGCATCACGTTGATGGGATATGCATTCTCCATGATGACAACAAGCAGGTGACCGGCGCCTATCCTGAGGGCATTGCGCGCAGCTATGTCGGTCAAGCGCGCGTCGTTACCTTCAGTTCTCACAAGGCACTGCCCAGAGGCCTCATTGAATGCAGTGCCAAACCTGATGCCAGGGGCAGCCGAGATGAGTGCCTCGTATACGTCCTCCGCTGTTTTTATGAAGTGAGATTGCGCAAGGATTACATTTGAACCCTCTGGCGCCTCGACCGCAACAGTCTCTATCTGTGGTGGCGTTTCATCACCCGATTCATCAGTGTGCCCTCAGAAGGAAGGCGGCGGGGGCTGCTGCTGGTAGTAAGGCTGGTAAGCCGGGGGATGCCTCGCTATTGAGTCCCTTATCTTGACATATGCGATTATCAGCAGTATGCCGGTTATTATCCCCCCGAAAATAAGTGTTATGACGCCAAGCACGAGTGCAGGCGTCTCGGCCTCGGTTACCCTCTCCTCGGAAAGCTTCTTGTAAACAAGGAAGTACTCGAGAAGAATCCAGATGAAGCCGATTGCGAATCCAAAGGCGAAAACCGACCCGAATAGGCCCAGGCCCACGGCGGGGAAGGAAGCGGTAACACTTCCTGCCCCCGCGGTGCTTCCCAGAAATAGGGCAAGGAATGTTATGGTGATGATTAAACCAACGATGAAAAACAAAGACTGGAGTATGATTGCAACCAGCGTCAGTGTTTTCGCACTACTTGCGTCCGAATCCAACATGCGCCCTTGAACCTTGTGCGAACTATTAATCCTTTGGCGCAGCCTGCTATGAACGTCCGTTGCATTCATTCAAGCCGCCCCCTCCAGCAAATCACACGGGCTGGAATTGTCGAAGAGTTGGCCTTGGATTAGTTTTATCTACCATTTCGATGGTAGTGCGGCATCGTATTAGCCCCGTAGTGTAGCGGTCAATCATGCGAGACTCTGGATCTTGCGACGGCAGTTCGAATCTGCCCGGGGCTACTTTTTCAACCCCTGCAACACTCCCTTGCAGTCCACGGCAACCGTTCAGGCAGTTGTTTTGAATTTCCTTTCAGCATGTTTGAGGTATACGCTTTCAACGTCTTCCTTGTCTATCTTAAGGTTCTTGGCAATGACCGCTGGAGACACGTCCGGATTGAATTGCCTGGCTTTTGCAACCAGTTCACCCAGGAACTGGGAATATGTCTTCGCGTCTGCGGATTCCCACTGCCTGTCAAACCTCTCCTTGAAAACATGTGCGATGCTCTCGGAGCCGATGTGGTGCCCATTCTTGGTGGGCCTGCCCTTTCCGCCCGAGCCCGGAACACCGATTATGACAGAACTGTCGTCCATTATCATGAAACGACCATCATTGACTATTATGTCCGGATGGAACTTCACTTCAGCTCCCTTCTCCATGTAGCGCTTGGCCATTTCCAGCCTGTCCGGCGAAGAGGGCAGAAGGTAGCGGAATGTAATTCCACTCGAGCTTGCATGACCTACCGAATCGAGTATGAGTTTCACCACACCCGCATCCTCGGGCGTGGGTGTTGTCCCTGTTACCATCGCGTATACGTATTTCGTGCTTGCCTGAATGGCCGATATGACTGCGTCGAAGTATTCCTGCCTGGATATTGCGTCCGTAGCCATTGACACGTGCTGCAGCAGCAGGTCCCTGGCCCTGATTTCTCTCCTTGTTGCCAGGAGGAGGAGAAGCGTTGCTCCAAGAAGTGCAATTTCCACTGCCAGGAGGGCTACCTGGAGATACGCCAGGTTAAAACTGAACAGCAATGGAAGTGAAGACACCAGACCCATTATCTGAACCATCTTCTTTTCCACCTCTTTCGAAATCCGGCACTGACCCATTCGACAAGGCTCTGGTACAAATGCCTTTGTTTTTCGTGAAGCGAGGGCATTCCTGTGCTGCATGGGAAAAGGCACGACAGAGTCCGTGGCGTTCGTTGCCCCTTCATTCGGTGAGATGTCTGCCCTGCTCTGAACAGCAAATGGAAACTTTCACTGTCTTCCATGAATGCTGTCTCTGCCCAAGCGCATAGCTAAACAGGAACCTCAGCAGGTGTGGAAATCTGTAGCTGCTGCGCGATTCCAAGAGTTCATATACAGATTGTTTTTTCAAACAAAATCAGTCAACGAGGCATCAATTCGCAATGGTGAAAACCACAGACTTCAGGTCGCCGGGCTACAAATGGGTCGTTCTTTCGAATACCACAATTGCCATACTTATGGCTTCGATAGACACAAGCATTGTAATCATCTCGCTGCCCTATATACTCCAGAGCGTGCTGCACCACCTCCCCGGTGGCTACGCTTCTCAAAATTCAGCTGCTTATGCAATTGCAAGCGCCAATTCCTTCATCTATGTCATTTGGTCGCTCATGGGGTACATGCTCATAACGGCCACACTGCTCATGTTCTTCGGGAGAATTGCAGACCTGAAGGGGCGGGTGAAGATTTACAACACCGGTTTTGCCGTCTTCACAGTGGGCTCACTCCTGGCCGGACTTTCTGGAATAATCATACCTAACGGCTGGATGACCGAGGGTCTTCAGCTTGTCCTCTTCAGATTCCTTCAGGCTATCGGTGCCGCCATGCTCTGGTCCAATTCCGCAGCTCTGCTGACCGATGCATTTCCTCCCAACCAGCGCGGTCTCGCGCTGGGGACGAACATGGTTTCGGGCGTCGGCGGAAGCATGCTCGGCCTCGTTCTAGGCGGTGTTATAACTTCGGTTGCAAGCTGGAGATATATCTTCTTCATCAATGTTCCAATCGGTGCATTTGCCACCATATGGGCATACGCAAAGCTTCACGAACTGTCAACTCCCGCGAAAAGCGAGTCAATAGACGTCCCCGGTGCGGTCCTCTTTTCCTCTTCAATAGCCCTTCTGCTCCTTGGCTCAACGTTCTACACGCTTGGAGGGATGACCGCCGGCACCTCATCAGGAGGCAATGCCCTCTACAGCACGTTCCATCCGTATATCGAGTACAGCTACCTGTGCTTCGCAGGGACCGTCGCGATGCTTGCTGCGTTCATAGTGAACGAGACGTACTGGGCCAAGTACCCGCTGATGAAGTTCAGCCTTTTCAAAAGCAGAATGTTCAGCACGGGTGTGCTCTCTGCGACCCTTCTTTCGCTCGGGCGGGGCGGAATGATGTTTCTGCTTGTCTTCTTCCTCGAGGGAGTAAAGGGCCTGAGCGCTTTCAATTCGGGACTCTGGCTCATACCAATGAGCCTCGGCTTCCTCGCGGCTGGACCGCTGAGTGGCCTAGTCTCGGACAGGATCGGTTATCGTGGTCTCACAACGGCAGGCATGGTACTCTCGGCAGTGGTACTTCTCCTTCTGAGCGTCATTCCGCAGACTGTATCTGTTGCAGAACTGTCGTCAGTCCTTGCGCTTGCAGGAATCGGCGGGGGCCTTTTCGCATCGCCCAATATAGCATCCATCATGAATTCGGTTGAGGCGAAGGACAGGGGTGTCGGGGCCGCAACAAATTCAACGATGCTCAATGTCGCGAGCATGATGGCAATGACGATTGCCTTCGTGTTCATCGGCACAACTGTGAATGTGTCGCATTTCATAACGCTCTTTGTGGGCACAGTTCATAATCTGCCTGCCTCAGAGGTAAACAGTGCACTCTACCAGGCTCAGTGGCTGACGTTCATGGATTCGTTCCATAAGGTCTTCCTTGTTTTTGGCATCATAGTGCTTGCAGGAATAATCCCCTCTGTTCTGAGGCCTAAGATGAAGAAGGGACCGATTTTGGTAGACACAGGCGAAAGTGCAGTGGAGTTGCTGCCTGAAGCTAAGCAGACGGGAGCAGAAATTCCCGAGGCCGAAACCGCCCCCCGCTAATGACCGCTGTCTGATGCAACGCTTTTATCTGCTCACCTTATTGTGTGTGCTGACAGGGATGATTGAAAGAAGCAGCATTACCGGGATTGCCAGGGGGTACGGCAGCAAGGTCACGGTGGGTGTCATCGGATCGCATTCCGCTCTTGATGTCCTGGACGGTGCAAGCCAGGAGGGCTTGCCATCCATCACGGTGACTCAGAAGGGTCGCGACGCATCCTATACCAGGTACTTCAGAAAGGTGGATTCTGGTGGCACCAGCCGCGGCGTCGTGGACGGTGTTATGCGGCTCGACAAATTCTCAGATATCATGAAACCTGGCAACAGGAAAAGCCTGAGGGAAAGGAACACGGTATTCGTGCCCAACAGGTCATTCTCCTCATACTGCACTCTGGGGGAAATAGAGGATGTTTTTGACGTCCCCATCTTCGGCTCACGGGCCCTGCTGCGAAGCGAAGAGAGGGAGGAGAAGGACAACTACTACACAATGCTGGAGAAGGGAGGGCTGCCGTACCCGCAGCAGATAACTGATCCTTCTGACATAGATTCACTCGTTATTGTAAAGCTGCATCACAAGGTGAAGAAGCTTGAAAGGGGTTTCTTTACTGCCGCGAGCTTCGAGGAGTACACAAACAAGGCAAGGGAACTGGTAAGGGCGAACGTCATAAGTGAAGAGGATCTCTCCACGGCCAGGATCGAGAGGTACGTCATTGGTCCAGTATTCAACCTCGATTTCTTCTATTCACCGCTGCAGGAAAAGGGGGAGAAGATAGAACTCCTCGGCATAGACTGGAGATTCGAGTCGTCACTCGACGGACACGTGAGGCTGCCTGCAGAACAGCAGCTTTCACTGTCGGGCGAACAGAGAATCCCGGAATACACCGTCGTGGGACACAACAGCGCGACACTGCGAGAATCACTCCTCGACGGCGCCTTTCAGCTTGCTGAGAAGTACGTTGAAGTTGCAGGCAAAACGCATCCCCCCGGCATTATAGGCCCCTTCACACTGCAGACATGCGTTGACAAGGACATGCACTTCTACATCTATGATGTGGCCCCGAGAATAGGGGGCGGAACGAATGTTCATGCATGGGTGGGCCACTCGTACGGGAACATGCTCTACAACTGCAACATGAGCACAGGCAGGAGGATTGCACTCGAGCTCGGCAGGGGCGCGAAGGAAGAGAGACTTGATGAACTCGTTACCTGAAATTCCCATCCTGCACCATAGGGCTGTACGGGTTCAACTCCAGACTCTCCATGGCGCCGCCCGTGCTTCTATTTGTCACAAAGATCTGCCACACTTCGATAGCACAGTGCCTTTTTGCTGTTCAACAACCTTTATTAAGTGGTACTAGTTAGGCGGAAAAAAGTTGTCTTCGGACCGAGTTGTCACGGCAGTGATTGACTATGTTTGATGACGCCGTGGCTCAGGTAATTCGGAGGATACACCAATGCAAAAGTGGAAACTGAAAGGAGTGGCGTACATGCTTGTCGTCCTGATGATAGCAGCATCAGCGATAGTATTGTTTGCGCCCACGGGCTTAAATGGCCCGGCGAGCAAGTCGACAGCGATCAGCACACAGCCAGCGGCATCAGGCGGCAACAGCTTCGAGGTCACTCTGCTTGCGAATTCGGCAGGCTTAACTTATGTTCCATCCAACGCCAACGTCACACTCACGAATACACATAACCCTTCAATAAGCTACAAGCTCAACTATTCGACAATCTATTCCATAACAGGTGTGCCAAACGGAAAGCTCGTGCCTGGATACTATAAGGTATCAGCCAGTGCGCCGGGCTACTTCAGCGGAACTCTGCCTCTGCCGGTGGCTTTCAACAACACGGCTCCCGTCACAACACCAAACCTCGTGCTTTACAAAATTGACAACACCACCGCCAGTATGCACAGCGTCACTGTCACCGTAACAGGGCAGGGATACTCAACCGGCATACCAGGCGCGCTTGTTCAGTTCATAGAGACGACCTGGGCAAACGGCTCTGCAGTGAGCACCTCGCTGGGAGAATACAACCAGACCGTCGCCTCGGGTACAACGAATTCCACGGGGCAGGTGACACTCAAGATAAGCAGCCTCTATGATTACCAGATGGTTGCTTCGGTCAACAATTCAGTCTCGGGGCTCACATCCTACTTTGCACCTCTTTCAGTTGCGGTCCCAGGATCATCCATACCCTCGGCAATTGCAGCTCCACTTCCGCTTGCCTTTACACTTGGTGGCGTGGTTAGCACAAGCAGCGGCCAGCACGCAACAAATGTGGTGGCGTACCTGCTCAGCTTCGCGTCACCGTCCGTGCCCATACAGCTTCGTTTCTTCCAGGCTTCGGTAACCGCATACGTCTACAACTTCTTTGTCGCGAACGGCACATATGTCCTTGCAGTGAACTCTACAGGCGAGGGCTCATACCTTACGGACGTGACCGTGTCCGGCAGCACAACCCAGAACGTGCAGCTGTCGCCAAAAATAGTCAGCGGCTCACCATTGTCCACAACGGCAATATCATACGCAGCGGGAACGCCCAACTGGAATTACCTCAACATAAGCTACACTCAGTCACTTGATGCGGGCTCAAGCATTCAGGGGCTGCCTTACTCATACGTTCCCTCAGTGGCAATGCAGCTTGCACTTGCCTTCAACGGCGGCTACCCTGCCGTGAACTCCTCCACACTCACATCAGCCCAGGCGGCAGTGAATGCGCTTGGACCGGAGTATGTCACAACATACAACCTGCTCAGCGTCAACTCGACAAACTACATAGGCGCTAACAGCTACGCTTCCACCTTCACAGGCGTGAAGGCAGGCGCCATCACAGCGACCTCTTCCTACTACTACAACATCACAGACTCTTATCACACAATTTCCAATGTGGCAGCCAACGGGACAGCTTACAGCATTGTCCTCATGGCCAACTACAACACATCGGAGATGCAGTACCTCTACACGCTCACGGTTCCGTCAGGCTTCCAGCTTTCAAGCAACAGCAGCAGCGGGCCATTCGGTCCTGTAACTGTCCTCGGTCACACGACGATAACCATATACGGCACCACAACAGGCTACGGCCAGGCGACCGTTTCAATGTCGATCAAGGTCGGAGCGACACCTGTTTTGAAAGCCGCAGTCGTCACGGGGACCTACGCATTTGCCTATTCCAAGAGCGGCACAGTCCAGTATTTCATTGTCAGGGCGGGGATGTCGATCAACTACACCGCCCAGGGCTCATACGACCCGGCGGGCGGCCCGCTCCTCTATTCCTGGCACTGGAACAACTTGTCCTCGGCCTCATCCTATACAAACAACACCTACCAGACGGTTGTCAACCACAAATACTCCAACTTCACCACACCCGGCCAGTACATGTATGTGACACTTTCCGCAGTCTCGGTTACGGGCCACTCATCGAACACCACAATCAGGGTAAGGGTGGCAAATGACACTACGCTTTCCGCCAAGATAACTGCCGTCGGAAAAACGATCTACTCCGGCAGGCTATATGCGAACCAGAGCACGCCGATCACAGTGAACGGTCTTGGCTCCAGGGCATCTATAAGCCCGAACGACAACCAGGGAACAGTGGTTTCATACAACTTCAGCTGGGGAGACGGTGTGAAGAACTACACTGTCTTCAGCTACACAGCGTCTAACCTGAATGTGTCGCACTCATACTACGCCCCGGGCAACTATACAATGCTTCTGACGGTGACGGATGAAGTAGGCTTCACATCCAGCACCTCGATAACGGTGCAGGTCAACAAGACGCTCAAACCAATAGTATCATTCCTTGTCTACAACAGCCATTGGAAGTCCGCAAGCGGCATTGTCAAGGAGAATACGACCGTCCACTTCAACGCGTCGTCCACAAGCGACCCCAACTTCCCTGTCTCAAGCCTTATCTTCCAGTGGAATTTCGGTGACGCACACAACACGACAAATACAACCACAATCGGAAACCCGCTCTACGGCAGGTACCAGAACATTACTGGCGTTGCAGGGACAAATGTCTCGCATGTCTACACATACATAAGCAGCACGCCGCTCACTGTCAAGCTGACAGTCGTAGACCCTGCAGGCAACAGGGCAACATACTCCTACAACCTGACAGTTTCATCCCAGCCCAGGCCCGACCTGAGGATAATCAACATATCGTTCGGCCCCAAGGTCTTCACCCAGAGCTCGTCCGGCACAATCAACGTAACAATGATCAACATCGGAAGCTCCAATGCGACGCTTGCAAAGATTACGCTTGTTGCGGTCAACGCCCAGAGCGGCAACAAGGTGACCATTGGCACAATAACGACATTCTACAACTCCACGCAGAAGAATGTGGTCAGCTCGATCGCCCCCAACGAGACTGTGTTCGGCATAATACAATGGGCGCCCCCGAGCTTCGGCAACTTCACAGTACAGGCAACAAGCAATGCCGCAAACCAGATACAGTCCAGTGACAACACATTCAGTCAGCCCATTTCAATAAACCAGTCACAGCTCCAGGTGTATGCGCTCTATATCGGCATTGTAGTGATCATAGTTGCGATAGTTGCTGTCATAGCACTGCGCAGAAGGATGCCGAGAAGGAAAGGCTACGAGAAGGGCCAGCCGCCGAAGAAGGGCAAGTAGAGCCGCCAGTCCGCAAACCTCTTAACAAATTCCTTCCACTTTGTTTATTTCCGCCTACATCGACTTTGGTGCCTCGATCCCGAGGCAGCCAAGGGTGTTTTCAAGGACTATCCTTGCAGCATTGACAAGCGAGAGCCTTGCAGGGAGCCTGTTTTCAGGCGCCTTCAGCACCGGCACAACCCTGTAGAACTGGTTGAACTCAGACGCAGTCTGCTGCGCATATGCGGCAACCTTGTGCACGGCGAGCGTCCTCGACACCTCCCTGAGAACCGAAGGGAAGAGCGCGAGCTGCCTCGCCAGCCTGAGCTCATTCTCCTCCTCGTACGAAGGTTCGACCGCAGTCCATTCTCCCGCTTTGTCGAGTATGCTGCATGCCCGTGCGTGCGAGTACTGGACGAACGGTGCGCTGCTCCCCTCGAAATTGAGCGCCTCGTCCCACTTGAATACAAGTTTCTTTTCGGGCTGGAGCCTGACTATGTTGTACCTGACAGCACCAACGCCGACAGCCGAAGCAATCCGATCCACCTGCTCTGCGGGCATGTCGGATCTTCTCTTTAGCACTTCATCCCTGGCGCGCGCCTTTGCCTCTGTGACAACATCGTCAACCATGACACCTACTCCGTGCCTGGTGGACATCCTTCCCTCAACAAGCGAGACGAACGAGTGGAAGAGGAAGTCTATCCTCTTGGCCTCCCCAAGAAGCTCGAGCGTCCTGATCAGGAATTTCATGCCGAGCTTCTGGTCCTCTCCAAGGACATCCACAAGGTGCCCGTATCTCGACAGCTTGTCCATG
Source organism: Thermoplasmata archaeon (assembly GCA_021811925.1). GTDB lineage: Archaea > Thermoplasmatota > Thermoplasmata > Sysuiplasmatales > Sysuiplasmataceae > JAJZXY01. Next base: position 11,939 of record JAKAPY010000005.1, read on the forward strand.
TGATAAGCCAAATCCCTCGTTGTGTAGAGGCTCGTTCCGTCGGATCTCGTGAAGTAGAACCTGTCCGCCTCCTCCTCCCCGCCGAATGGTATGAACCAGGCTCCCTTTTCCTCCCCCGCCTCCGGAAGCTGCCTAAGCCTGTCAATCACCCTCCTCACGCTTCCGTCCTTGATGAGATCGCTTTCAAACGAGAATTTGTCATGGATCACATTTATGCTCTGCAGGCTCTCCCTGATTCCGCCGAGCACAAGCTCTGCTGCCTTCCTTGTTTCATTCAGCAGCGCCGTGTCGCCGCCCTCAAGCCTCTGCTGCAGATCCTTCACCTCCGCTGCGGCGCTCTCGTCCTTTTCAAGCATCTCGTTTGCCTTGACGTAGTATTGCAGCAGTTCATGGTCGGCCTTACCGCTGGGCATTGCCCTCATCAGCTTCCTGAGACCCCAGTAAAGGACAACTACCTGCTTTCCAACGTCATTGACATAATATTCCGACGACACGGCGACACCGGCCTGCCGCATGCAGCGCACAAGCGTGTCTCCGATGACTGCATTCCTTGTCCTCCCGATGTGCATTGGACCTGTGGGGTTGATGGATGTGTGTTCGACCAGAACAGTCGTCTCGCCGGCGTCCGTCCTTCCATACTCCCCTCTCATACCGTTGACAGCCTTCACTGTCTCGCAAGCCAGCAGCTCGGGCTCCGCATCTATGTTCACATAACCGCCTGTTGCCCTGACTCGTATGATGCCCGACTGGGCCCCGGCTGAAAGGGATGATGCGATATCTGCCGGACTCTTCCCGATTTTCTTTGCAAGCTGGAAGCAGGGGTAGCTGAAGTCGGCTATGTCCCCGCCTGTCTCGAGCTGCAAGCTCTCATCCACCCCGTATTCCTCGGCCAGCCTCCGCATCACGTGGTCGGATGCAGCAATTCTGAAGGGCTCGAAAGGATCCATCTTCAAATTCCCGTCCTGTACCTGAGAACGGCTGCAAGTCCGCCGAATGCGTTAAGCAGCATCTTTCCCTCTTCGGATGCGGCTGATATAAGCTGTATCTCCGTGCCCATCCTGTCAGCTATTTCGAACATCTCATCCACCAGGTCCTTTTCGGATGTTATCTGCATCTGCCCGCCGCAGTTTGAACAGGCCGGAGTCACTGCTTCCTGATCTGACTGTATTTCCTTCTGCACATTGCCGCAGCTGTTGCATGTGAACTCCCTCTCCATCTTCTTGAGCCCCTCGCTGACAAGCAGCAGTGAAACAGCCCCCATATCCAGCGCATGTTTCACTTCTTTTATGCCGTAGGTGGCGAGGCCGTCGTCCGGCTTCCTTATCTCAGACATGAACCTGTCCAACAGCGCCTTCTGTTTCATTATGTCCAGGTCCTTGAGCCTGTCCTTTGCCTTGTCCACAAGCTCCCTAAGCCCGTACTCGTCGGTGTAGCCCGTGTCGAAAGTGTCTACCACTTTCTTCTGCAGCTCGTAGTGGAGGTAGCTTTCCTTGTAGAAGAAGTCCTTCGTGCTCCCCGGGCCGCCGAGGAGTATGCCGCTCAGCCCCTTTTCCCCGAGGAATATGGTGTTGCACGTCTCCGCAACCTGCTTGAAGTACTCGTTTGCTGCAATCTCGATGAGCCTCTCGAAACGGAGCGACGACTGCCCGCCCATCCTGTGCTTGCTTGGGACAAGAGACTGCATGTTCTTTACAACCTGAATCGCCTTTCCCTTTAGGAAGCCGATGGTTGCCTCCTTCCTGTCTATCACAAGCAGCCCGTAGATGTCCCTCTCCTCCAGCATCGACTGGAGGGGCTCCAGGTAAAACGATGAATCGCACCTGTAGAGGAAGGTGCCTATTGGCTCGGGCGGCTCTAGCACATGCTGCACCATTGTCGTCTGGTCCCCGTTCTTGGGTATTGTCCCCACAAAGAACACTATGCCGTGCTCGGGCGCGAGCATCTTGTAGAACTTCAGTCTGGAGAGTATTGAGCTTATCGCCGACTGGACATTCTTCCTTGTGGTGGAAGACTTTATGTTCGAAGACTGCGACTGCTCCTCCCTCAGGTAGTTGGCCACGTCAGAAATCATCTTGCCCGTGGGGACGTAAAGGGAGATTAGCTCAGTCCCTCTCCCCTGGTAGGAGGAGATGCGCTCGATCTCCCTCTTGAAGTCATAACGCTGTTTTTCTGTTATTTCCATGAACATCACATTGATTGATTTTTAATACTAAAATAATCTCTCCCTTTGATGGAATCACCAAAGATTTCAAAAAGCAGGTTGTCAAATGCCACAGGAAAAAATAGCCATATCGATCGGAGGCTCAATACTGGTGCCGGACAACGACGACATGTCATTCATAAAGCAGCTCGCCTCAACGCTTCTCGAATTGGTGCCCAACTATAAATTTCTGGTTGTCTGCGGCGGCGGCAAGATCGCACGCTACTACATAACGATAGGCAGGTCACTCGGCGCGGACGAGTCGTCGCTTGACGAGCTTGGCATCGAGGTTACGAGGCTCAATGCCAGGCTGCTCATCACCGCACTGGGGGAGAAGGCATACTACAAGCCAGCGGAAAGCCTCGACGAGGCAAGACTCGCGCTGAACAGCAACCAGATAGTTGTAATGGGCGGAACCCATCCCGGGCACACGACTGATGCTGTCGCCGCAATGGGCGCAGAACGGATAAAGGCAACAAGGCTGATCAATGCGACATCTGTGGACGGCGTCTACACCGAAGACCCCAAGGTCAACCCTAATGCGACCAAGATAGAGAAGATGACATACAAGGAGCTCCTTGAAAAGGTGCTTTATTCCAAGATGGAGGCGGGGTCAAGCTTTGTGTTCGACCCGCTCGGCGCCAAGCTGATAGGCAGGAGCAAGATACCAACGGCCGTCGTCCACGGCAGGGACATGCAGCAGCTTGCAAACGCGATAAAGGGGTTGCCCTTCAAGGGCACCATTATATCCTGAAGTCTGCCGCGGAATGGTCAAGCCTCTTCAGTCCCGCCCCTTCCATTAATTTCGCCACCCTCTCAATCTCCGCAGAGTTCTTCCTGTCCTCGTGCACTGCGAAAAAGGCGGTCCTCGGGCTCTTGCCTGCAACCTCCGCCGCTACCGTCTCATCCACAAGGTGAAGGTTGTGGTTCGGTATGAAGTGCCCGAAGTTGATCTTCCTTTTCTGCGTTATCTCCTTGAACCGTGAGCAGTAATGGCCACCCCCTATGCCGATCGCGTTCGTGCCCTCCGCCTCCTTCATTTCCAGCAGCACTTCCGCCACCGAATTGCCCGCAGCACCGTCCATCCAGGCGCTCTCGTCGCTTCCTATCTCTGCAAACATGGCTGGCGTTGAAAGTGCCGGGCCGTGATGGGTCGCTTCAAATGTCACCTGGTAGCCCTGGTGCGCAGAGGCATTCATTGAAAGCAGCGCGCCTGTCATCAGTTCAGGGCAGGATGGTACGAGCGTTCTCGCCCTTCCGCCCAGCTTGGCATCGCCGTAGTTGCCTATCGGATGGAATGTTACTGCGGGAGTGTTCGACTCGGACCTGTGCGTCGACATGAAAACAAGCCTGTCCGGCCTCAACCCGAAATCCTTCTCTATCTCCGCGTCGAGCCCCTCCCTGCGTATGTGTATGCTGTCAATGCTGACCATGTACCCCCTTTCGGACTTGTAGAAATGCTTGCCCGAAGCGGTCGATTCAAGGGTGAAGCTCCCCTTCTTCTCAAGTTTCCGGCCGACGTTCTGGCTTGCAGGATCACCTTCACAGAGAATGAATACGGTGTTCATCCCGGTCGCATCCTTCACTTGACTCCGATCCTGATTGTCCTGTAGGACAGCAGCGCGATCACGAACATAACCACAGTGGCAATTACAAGCACTATCTCGTCAAAAAGAAGGGCAGGGCCGAACAGCGAAATGTAGCCGTCCCTGATTGCGTCGGCCACATAGGTCAGAGGGTTGAGGGTGACAGTATAGCGCAGCGCCAAGGGTGCCGACAGGGATATCGGGTAGAACACGGTGCTTGCGAAGCTTGCAAAGAAGAGAATGAGGACCTGAATGCTGTTGTACATCTGGTTCGATTTCGAGACAGCTGCAAGCGCAAGCATGAATGCACCCCAGAAGAGGCTGCCCAGGACAAGATTGAATATTATGAGTGCGAAGCCCGCAACGCCGAAGCTTATCCCTCCAACAAGTGCGAAGGAGATCAGAAGCATGATCAATGCACCGAAGATTGCAATTGATATTGTCGTGAACATGATGCCTAGCAGATACTCCGCCCTCGTGTAGGGGCCGGAAATGATCTGCTCGAACATGCCGTATCTCCTGTCTGACCAGAGCATACCTCCAGCGACAGCACCCGCCGTGAGCGTCTGGAATGATATTATGCCGGGAGACAGGAAATTCATGTAGTTTATCTTTGAGGCACCGACGGGTATGCTGCTTATGAGAGAGCCGAACATGTAACCCATGAAAACAAGGTAGAGCGTGGGCATCATCAGGAGGAAAACCATTGTTCCCGGGTCTGTGTTGACCAGTATGTTCCTCTTTGCAAGCCTGTATGAATTTACAAGATCCATCGAACCACCTAATTCTCCTTCATGCCCACGGCCTTCAGGAAGACTTCCTCGAGTGTCACGGGATGTATGTTCAGCCACTCGAGCGTGAGGCCATTCCTTCCCGCGAGCTCTATCACATGCCTGACTGTCTCCTCCGGTTCCGGGCCCATGAGCTTGTAGGGTTCACGGGCCGTCTGCGGCTTCTCCACCCGCACTTTCGGTATTGCTGAAAGCAGATTCTCAACCGTGGCGCCATTTTCGCCGAAGGCGACTTCCACTGTTTTCATCCCCGTGTAATTCCTCTTGAGCGCTCCCACGGTGTCATTCGCAAGCAGGACGCCCCTGTCTATGATGGCTATCCTGTTGCAGAGGTAGTCTGCCTCCTCCAGGTTATGCGTGGTGAAGAAGACAGTGAGGCCGTCCTTTGCCTTTTCCCTCACCATGTCGAGTATCTTTCTTCGTGCAATTGTATCCAGGCCGACTGTTGGTTCGTCAAGGAACAGAAGGTCCATGTCATGCATGAATTCCCTGGCGACCTGGACTCTTCTCTTCTGCCCGCCGGACAGGTCCCACATTCTCTTTTTCCTCACATCTTCGAGTTCAAAGAACGAAATAAGCTCATCTATTTTCGGCGTCCTTTCCTTCCTGGGCATCCCCCACATGACGCCATAAATGTCAAGCGATTTCTCAACCGTGGTGAAGTCGAAGGATTCCTCCTGCATCACAACGCCGATTCTGCCCCTCAGCGCCTTCCCGCCGTGCCTTACGTCCGTGCCAAGCACTTTGGCCGTGCCCGACGTCGGCTTTATAAGAGTTGTGAGAACCTTGATCGTTGTCGTTTTTCCCGCACCGTTTCTCCCTAGGAAACCGAAAATCTCACCTTTACCTATGTTGAATGTCACGCCGTCCAGGGCATACTGCCCTCCCCCGTAGCTGAACCTCAGCTGCTCCACTTCAACGACATTATCCGACTGCAATTAGTTCACCAATTCACACTTTCTGCGGTTTCTGGCTAATCTCCGCACCCTGCTCGATCCTGCAGTCTGTCTTGAACCTTATCCTTCCGACGGTGCAGTCCCTGCCCACGTAAACCGAATCTGCGGTGATATCGCCTACCGTGCAGTGATCCGCATCGACGCGGCCAGTTGCGACAAGCCTGTCAATTGACAGTTTGCTCCGCTTGCGCATGAATGGCAGAAACAGAGCACCTCTCCCACCTACCTTCTTGTTGATAGAGGCGGTGTCGCAGGTCAGTGAGCCGATACTGCCTCCCCCATCGACCTTTGCATTTGCTGCCCTTACCGAATCTGAATGCACTGATCCGGCAATATCCACAGCACCCGCCGACTCTATCCGGGCGGCCTTAATGCTACCGGTGCATTTCACTTCAGATTCACCGTAGATCAGCTGCGCAACCCTGCAGCTGCCAGACGAGTGGAAATTCAAGC
>JAKAPY010000005.1:17934-24186 GCA_021811925.1 Thermoplasmata archaeon
GATCTTCGCCTGAATTGAGGGAGCCCGAGACGCTTATGCTGGATGATGTTATGTTACCGCCCGCGTGCACAGAACCTGAACAGTCAAGAGTTTCGCTTTTCACCTCGTTTGTTATTGTGGCAGAGCCTGAAATGTGAATGTGCCTTGCCGTCGCATTCTCCACATTGGCGCTTCCGGATAGTGAAAGATGCTCAGATTCAAAGTGTCCGGGCGGCTCAAAATTCGAACGCTTCCCATTTCCGCTGCCGGTGGCCGATACGCCATAGTACAAGTCGAACTTGTTTTCCCTTGTCATTCAATCACGCCCTCCCGCCTCTTTCAGCTGCCTGTTGATTTCCGTCAGCAGCTCCTTCATGGTCCCAATCCTTTTCCTGATAAGTTCGGTTGTTTCAGCGTCCGACAAATCATGGTACTTCGGCTTCAATCGCCATCATCCCCTGCGCTCCTTAGAGTGTCCCTGATGTTCTCCAGAAGTTCTACAACCTGGTCCATCTCCTCCAGCATCGCCCTCTGCGAGGCCCGGAGGGTCTTCACGGTCTGGTCGTCGCCTGCCGGCACATCGGTGTCAGTCGCCGAAATGCCAAGGCCAACGATTCCAAGCGCTCCAGCGACCAGGAGGGAAAAGACAATCACGATTGCTCCAAGAAGCGCATCAAGTCCGTGTCCGATGGTGAACAAAACAGCCACCGGCACTGCGACGCCAATTGCAATCGAGGGCACTAGCATAAGGACCTGCTGATATCTCCTACTCATCTTCATTTTCCTCCAGTTTTCTTATAAGAGCCGGTGTCACCCTCAGCTCGAAGGGCATGACGTGGTATGTCTTCCTCTCCCGTTCATCGAAGATACCCGCAGATATCTTTCCTGTCACGAGTCCTGCACGCTCCAGTGATTCAAGGTAGAGGTGGACCAGCGGATATGACAGCTTCAGTTCCTTGGCCAGGGCGTATATGTGCTTCGGCTCCCGTTCGAGCGAGGCGAGTATCTTCACCCTGACCGGGTTTGACATCACCTTCATGAACCTCAACAACTCCTTTGTGCTGCGTATTTCCGCCACAGCTCACCAGATGTATAAAGAAATCCTGATATATTAAACTTATTATATCTATTGCCAGGGAGAAGGTATCAACCCATTCCCTAATGTGCTAATATAGTGAAAAGCAATTATCCATATTCCCCGCAGCAGACTGGTAGGAGGCAATCACCTTTTGAAGGCAGGCACTGCCCCAGCATCTTCTTCGACTGTGCATGTGGTTATTTCAATGCACCTCAAGGAATACACAGGCTCAAGGAATGAAATCGATATTGAAGCAGTGTCAACGGTAGAGAGTCTCGCGAAAGCGCTTGACGACAGATTCCCCGGCATTTCCCACAGGTTCCTGGACGATCAGGGCAATGTGAGGAGATATGTCAATATCTTCGTGGACGGAGAGGACATAAGGGAAAGGCAGGGCGCACACACGGATCTATCCGGTGCAAGGGAGATTGTGATACTTCCGTCGGTTGCAGGAGGTTGAAAGACATGAATAAATCATCGAAAGGTGACCGCAAGGAAGGCGAAACTCTGCTCATGGTCGGAACCAAGAAAGGGGCGTTCCTTTTCAGGTCGAAAGACGGCCGGAGGACGTGGAAGGCATCGGGCCCCTTCTTCAAGGGCATTCAGGTCTTCCACATGACGTACGACAGGCGCACGGGAGCGCTGCTCGCAGCCGTCAACTCCTATCAGTGGGGTCCGACTGTTGCAATCAGCCACGACATGGGGAAGACATGGAAGAATTGCACAAACCCTCCGCGTTTCCCCAAGGAGTCGGGCCTCTCGGTGCAACAGGTATGGCACGTCGAGCCGGGGCTTGAGGACAGGCCGGATGAGATATACCTTGGTGTTGAACCAGCATGCCTCTTCGTGAGCCATGATTCTGGCGAGTCATGGGATGTGGATGCAAGCATGATGAACCACAGCACAAGGGGCAAATGGTCTCCCGGAAACGGCGGCCTTTGCCTGCACACAATACTGAGCGACAGGAGAGATCATGCGAAACTGCATGTGGGAATTTCAGCTGTCGGGACGCTATATACGGAGAATAACGGCGGCTCTTGGGATTTCCAGAACAAGCATGTGCTTGCAGACTTCTTCCCGGAGGCGGAGAAGTACCCAGAGTACGGGCAGTGTGTCCACAAGATTGTGAGAAGGGGTGACCGTCCAAACACGCTGTTCCAGCAGAACCACTGCGGTGTTTTCCGAAGCGATGACAACGGACGGGACTGGAAAAACATAACAAACAACCTGCCTTCGAGGTTCGGGTTCCCGATTGCGGTTGACAGCGGCTCTTCCCCGCGCGTCTATGTTGCACCACTTGAGGGCGACTTTGCGCGCTTGCCCAAGGACGGGAGGTTCAGCGTCTGGGCAAGTGACAACAGCGGCAGGGAGTGGTTTCCCCTGAACCGCGGCATTCCAAAGGTATCATACTACGATGTGCTCCGCGAGGGGCTGAAGTCGGATGGCCTCGACCCTTCGGGCGTATATTTCGGTACAACCACAGGGCAGCTCTATTCAAGCAGGAACAGCGGAGAGAGCTGGTCATGCGTCAGCGACGCCCTTCCCCCAATATTCTCAGTGGAGGCAAGCGCCGCCTGAACCCGCTGTCACACAATCTTCGAGAACACCTGGTCCACCCAGTCCAGGAATTCGGGGCTCTTCCTGTCTCTTGGCCTGGGAAGCTCGATCGTCATGTCGCTGATCATCCTTCCAGGCCTCTGGCTTATGATGATCACCCTGTCGGCCATGTATACAGCCTCCTCAAGGTTATGCGTGACCATCAGCACAGCCGATGGCGGCAACTCGTCCTGATGCCACAGTGTAAGAACCTCGTCCCTGAGGCCCTGGGCAGTCAGTACATCAAGCGCGGAGAACGGCTCATCCATGCAAAGCAGGTCCGGGCCCACCGCAAGACTCCTTGCGATGCCCACCCTCTGCTTCATCCCGCCTGAAAGTTCCTTCGGATAGGCATCCTCGAAACCATTCAGTCCAACGATGTCTATGTACCTTGAAGCCGTTTTCACCCTCGCCTCCTTCGGGACGTTCTTGGCCTCCAGCCCCACGCAAACGTTCTCCATCACCGTGAGCCAGGGAAACAGTGCGAAGGACTGGAACACCATGGATACCACCACATCACTGCTTCCATTCTTCGCCGTGAATGAAATCTTGCCTCCAGTTGGTTTCTCGAGCCCAGCCACCATCCTGAGGAGCGTGCTCTTCCCGGATCCCGACGGGCCCACTATGCACACAAATTCATTGTCGTTGACGTCAAATGTAATGCCCTCCAGTATAGGAAACGGGTTGCCATTGACCCTCAGCACTTTGGACAGGTTGCTTGCCCTCAGGAGCGGCACGCGACAGCACCCCCGGAAGTATTCTTTGCAGCGGCAGATATTTTTCCTTCAGACCCATATGCAACTGTCATGCTCAGCTCACACCCTCGAGTTTGTATTTCCTTTCAGCTATGGACTGCATTCTTCTCCAGAAGAGCCTGTTGATTATCACCACAGTCGCTACCATTGTCACAAGGGACAGGACAAGCAGGCCCATATTCTCCGGTGAAGCGTACGATGCCTTGTCAATCAGAGAGCCCAGGCCGATGACTGAATACGGTTTCCCGCCCGTGAGCGATGGCACGTACTCAGAGACGATCAGCGCATTCCAGCCGCCGCCAAACGCAGTTATGCTGCCAGTCATCAGCGAGGGGAATATGGAAGGCAGCATCACACGCTTTACATAAAGCCATCCCCTGAGTCCGTAACCGTGTGCAGCGTCCTTGAGCTCGGATGGAATCGACTTCAGTCCCGCGGCTATGTTGAAGAAGAGATACCACAGCATGCCCGTGACAAGAAGGAGTATTGCGGGTATATCAAGTCCGTGAGTAATGCCTATGAGTGCAACGACGAGGAGCGGGAATATGGCGGTCGCCGGAACAGATGCGATGATCTCAGCAGCAGGCATCACGTATCTGTTGACCCTCCCGCTCCCCGTTGCGAGCACCGCCAGGGGCAGCGCTATAGCGATTGAAATGAGATAAGCGATGACGAGCCTGAGGAGTGAGAGACCGAGCGCCAGGGGGAGGATGCTGGCATTTGCCCTTCCGGACTGGGTGATGAATGTGTATATGGTGAATGAGGCTTCGACTGCGGCGACAACAAGCAGCACGGCAAGGATCAGGCCAGCGGCAATTCCTGCCGCCTTCCAGTATTTTGCCGTCCTCTTGATGAATTCGGCCATTCTATGTCCTACCAAGTTCGCCTTTCCAACCACATACTCGTAGATTTTTGAAACCGTATTCCTTGTCTTTGGGAGAGTCGGAAACCATTCGAAGTAGGTCCTTATCGGGAAGACGTATCTTCCCTTCGGAAGCTGGTGCCCCTCCTCGATTGTGAATTCGTACCTGAATTTTTCCGCCCAGGATGACAACGGCCTCCATATGAATATGTCCATCAGCACTATGATGGCCACCAGCAGGAAGAATCCCTCGAGGAGCAGGACTATGTTGCCGGCACTGGCCGCGAAGTAGAGAAGGGAACCGATTCCGGGCAGCACCGTTCCGCCGCTCTGTGCAGTAATGATATACTCCGCAGGGATTAGGAAGTACCATCCTCCCGCCCATGAGAGCATGCTGTTGTAAACAAGCTTGGGGATCATCGTCGGGAACAACAGCCCCCGGAACCTCTTCCATCCTGCCAGGCCGTAGACTCCTGCGGCATCCACCAGTTCGGCAGGCATCTCCCTTAGCGAATCGTAAACACCGAATGTCATATTCCATGCCATGCTTGTGAAAATAAGGAATACGGAAGCGAACTCCCATCCGAATGCCTTGATGGGGGAAATCGCAACAAAAAGGAGGATCGCAAAGGGGAAGAAGCCTAGAATCGGGACAGACTGCAGAATGTCGAGAAGCGGCTGCAGGATCTTCTCAGTGGCCCTGTTTGCGTACATCACATAGCCATAGACTACGGAAAACAAAACGGAGAGAAGGTAGGCCGCCCCCATCCTCAAGAGGCTTCTGAATGCGTCATACGGAATCGCGTATGCCGATATAATTCCCTCAGTTGTGCTGAAGTACCCGGATACTGTCAGCACCGTCACCGAGAACGCAAGAATCACTACTGCCGTCAGTCTCCTCATTGGTACTCACCATGGCCCGTTCCTTCCCCTCAATTTTGCTAGCATTATAAGTAATATCACCGTGAGTCGCAGCGTCAATGGGTTTTGTGCCCTTCGATCCCCTGCCCGGGAAGCCCGCCCTGTCCGTATATGCATGGTCGATTGACTGTTTAATCAGAGTTCTCCGTCCTGCTCAGCGCGGGGGAGTGGAAATGCCCCGGCCACCTGATGTTCTGCACATGAATTATCCTCCATCTTTTTTCGCAATGCACAGCTGCCATGATTCATGCTGGCAGCCGTCAGATCTGACCAACAATACGAATTTACTTATATCCCGGGTGTAATGATCTTTATTGGTGCCAAGGATCCGAGGCTGATGGCTCAACTTTCCTCCTAAGCAAACTGTTTTATCCCCACCACATCGGCTTTGGTCTTTGGCACTTACGTATGATGGCCAGGTTTGCCGTGGTGACCTTAAAATCGGGATGGAATGTTTATTGACATCTTCATTGATTTCCTTCAGGATGGAGAAAGAAATCGAGAAGAAAATTCTCGCCAGAATCAGGCCCACCGCCCAGGAATCGAATCATATCCAAAGTGCCGCGTCAGAGGTTGTTTCAAGGGTCAGGAGCGAGTCGTCCAGCCATGTGGCCGCTGCAGGGGGCCCAATCACTCCTGTTGTTGTGGGGTCGGTTGCCAAGGGGACATACCTGAAGGAAGCCGACGTTGATGTATTCATGACATTCCCTGTGAGCACAAGCAGGGAGATCCTCGAAAGGATAGGGACGGAGATAGGCAAAAAGGTGCTGGAGCATCCAGTGCTGAAGTATGCCGAACATCCGTACGTAAGGGGGAGGGTGGGCAATGTGACCATCGATCTTGTGCCATGTTACGCCATCACGGATCCGAGCATGAAGATGTCTGCAGTGGACAGGACTCCCTTCCAATCCGAATTTGTGAACAGGCACATCCAGTCTTTCCAGAGGGACGAAGTCCGCCTTCTCAAGCGCTTTTTCAAAGGCATAGGCGTTTACGGGGCGGAAGCAAAAGTCAACGGTTTCTCCGGCTATCTTACGGAACTGCTGATCATGACTTACGGC
>JAKAPY010000128.1 GCA_021811925.1 Thermoplasmata archaeon
GAATCGAGTTATACAGCGTTACGGTGAGGGCAGTCAAGTGAACAATCCCTGGCGTCTTGCGGGAAAGTGATGACAATGAACGGAATATCACCGGAGCTCATGAAGACAATCAGTGAAGAAAAGCGCTATGCAAGATGGATCGAAATGCGGGATTATCTGGAGGAATACCGCCGGGCTGACCGCTCCTGGGCCCTGGAACAGCTGGCATCGCATACGAGAGGCAGTCGTCCGCGCCATGAGACGACATCAGTCAGAAGGTTGCTGAAGAGATTGATCACTTCCATGAAGCTAGAGAACGGCCATGATTATTGCTGCCAGCCCGTGATCTGCGATTGCTAGCGACGGCATAGTGTATTCACATTGGGAACCCTGCCGGGGCACTGCAGTGAGTCGTCCGCAGCTTCCAGGAAGTCATACTTCAGATCGGCGAGCAGCATCGGCCTGGTCACATCAGCTCGTAGTCCTGCCTCTGGTACTCATACAGCTGAGAGAACTTGCCGCTGCCCTCAAGCAGTGTCGGCACGTCGCCCTCTTCCACTATGCTGCCGTGGTCAAGGACTATTACGCTGTCCACGAGCCTGATAAGAGAAAACCTGTGGGTTATCAGTATAAGCGTCTTGTCCTTGAGGAATGTTTCAAGAGCGCTTATTATTGCTTTTTCTGATTGTGGATCTATCTGTGAAGTGGGTTCGTCCAGCACGAGTATTTCCGGGTCGCGTATGAACGCCCTGAGTATCGATATGGCCTGCCTCTGTCCCTCGGAAAGATTCCTGCCCATTTCTCCGATCTCGGTATCGATTCCATCAGGCATCCGCTTGAAAATCGCGCCAAGACCAAATCGTTCTATGCATTCGAGCACCTGCTCCCTCGTGGCGCCCGGGTATGAAAAGCGTATGTTGTCAAGGACGGTGCCCCTGAACATGAAAGGATCCTGCAGCACAGAAGCAATGAGATTCCGGTAGGATTTTGTCTGTATGGTCTCCAGGTCCCTGCCATCAATCTGTATGACTCCCTCGGTCGGGTGGTAGAATTTCATGATCAGATTTGAGACGGTAGTCTTGCCGGCGCCCGTGTGCCCCACGATACCTATCTTTTCACCCTTGGTGATGTTCAGGTTCACCTTGTTGAGGGCGTACCCCTCCCCATATGAGAACATGACATCCTTGAATGTGATGCGGTCTTCGAATGATTCCATCTGGACGAGATCACCTGGCTGGGCCTCCTTTTCCGCATCAATGATGCCGTAAATCCTGGTGAGGCCGACCATAGCGGACTGGTAGGCGTTGTATGTCTGTGACAACTGGACGACGGGGTTGAAGAATCCCTGGACGTAGAAGATGAATGACACAAGTATGCCCACGGACACAACGCCGTGAAGCGTTTCCAGTCCCCCCTCATAAAGGACTATGCTTATGCCAAGCGCCTCGATGATCCTGATAATGGCGCTGTATATTGAGGAAAGCCTGCTGGCTTTCAGGTTCGCCTCGTAGTTCTCAACGTTCAGTTCCCTGAACTTCCGGGAGACCTTGTCTTCAATGTTGAAGCTCTTTATCGCCCTTATCGCACCGATGTTTTCTGCGAGGTTTCCCGTGATTCGTGCAATTGCCCTTCTGGTTCTCAGGTAGTTCCTTCGCACTCTGGGCTGAATTGAGAAAGTGAAGGCGACAAGGATCGGGATGACAATGAAAGAATAGAGCGCCAGAGTGGGGGCAAGATACAGCATGAAAGCAGCCGAGATAACCAGTGTTGCCACTCCGGACAGCACAGCAGGCACCTGGAAGGTGAGGAACTCGCTTAGAGACTCCCCGTCATTGCTTATTCTGCTGATCAGGTAGCCGCTCTTGACCTTGCTGAAGAATGAAACAGGCACCCTCTGGATTGAAGCAAAGGCGTCATCTCTGAGATTCTTTATTGTGTTCTGCGAAAGGAAGGTCGATGTTGTGGTCCTGAGCCTGTTGGAGAAGAACTGAACCACATACATGCCGAGGAATACCAGGGCGTAGACTACCAGCAGGCTGAAGTTTTTGGCGGCAATCTGATCGGCAACCAGTCCGATAGCGTAGAAGGCCACGGTGGAGGTTATGGCCGTGACTATGATCGAAAAGACAAGCAGCCGTGCGGCTCTTGTCTCTTTCAGCATGCCGCCAATCATTCTCTTGAAGGATGAAAAACCCTTTCCGCCTTTGATAATCTCATCTTCCAGCTCCTCATACGTTCTTGGCATTCCTTCCACCTCCTTTCTTTTCAGAATCGCCAATGATAGTGAGCAGTTCCTTCCTTACATCTGAGACCTGCTTCAGCTTCCCCTCTTCCACCCTCAGTACCCTGTCGGCAAAAAGAAGACCTGTTTCCCGCAGGGATATTATTATGACCGAAGTCCCCCTGAGCTTCTCCCTTATGGACCTGAATATTCCCAGTTCGGTCTCTGCGTCCACGCTTGAAGTTGCGTCGTCGAAAATCAGGAGCTCCGGCCTTGGCAGCACCGCCCTGGCAATAGCTATTCTCTGTTTCTGCCCGCCCGACAGGGTGATACCTCTTTCCCCCACCATTGTTTCGTAGCCGTCTGGCAGGGACTCTATGAAATCATCAATGTGCGCTATTCCCGCCGCTTCTGCAATTTCACCGTCGGTGTATTCCCCGTTTCCGAACGCGATATTCTCCTTGAGTGTGCCTGATAATATGCTGACCTCCTGCGGCACGACTCCAATTCTGCCCCTGATCTCAGGCAGGTTGAATCTGTCATAACTGATGGCGTTGAACGAGATAGCCCCGGAATCGAGGTCATAGAACCTTGGCAGCATGCTTATCAGGGTGCTCTTGCCGCTTCCAGTGCTTCCGGTTATTGCAACGAACTCTCCTTTTCCGATGTCAAAGCTGAGGTTGTCCAGAATTACACGTGTGCCGCGGGAGAAGTTGATTGCGCTGGCTGCAACAGGCGGCTTGACCTCCCTTTCTATCGAGGCGCCAAACGCCTCCTCATCCTTCCCGGTTATTACGTCGCCTATTCTGTCTATTGCGGCCCTTGCGTTCTCGGACCAGACGATAAGCCTTCCCAGTATGCTCACAGGCGAAAGCATGGTGTTGAATATGTTCACGGCCGCCACAAGGGAACCCACAGATGTTATGGAAATTATGTTGTTGTACCCGCCATACACAATTACTGCCGTTGCTGCAACACTTATCAGAAGCGGCATAAGATTGTTGTATACGCCTCTCAGCTTCCCGACGTAGAGGTATTCCTGAAAGTATGTGTTTGTGGTGTCCTTGAACCTGTTGATCTCCCTGTCTTCCCCCAGGAAACTGCGGACCACCCGCTGACCCGTTATGTTTTCCTGGAGCCGCTCATTCATCACGCCATACTCATCCCGTATTTTCCGCCAGTGAAGCCTCTGCTTTCTCTGGAACGTCATTCCCAGGTAAACAAGCACAGGAACCACCACCAGGAAGAACAGGGAATAGAATGGGTTGAGCTCGAGAAGGAAATAGAATGCAATGGTTATCAGCAGAAAAGTGGGTATCATCATTGAGAGCAGGTTGAGGACGAAATTCCTCGTTGCCTCAATGTCCATTGTGCATCTTGACAGGAGGTTACCCGAGGTCTCGGTCTCGAAGAACTTGAACTTCTTGCTGACCATGTGGCGGAAGACGTCCTCACGAAGCTCAAAGGCGAAACGCTGTGAAAGGTACTGTGAACCGTAGCTTACGACAAACTGGAAGACAGAGGCAAGTGCCGAGACGAGTATTATCAGGAAGACATAATACTCCACGCCGGCAAGTCCGGACCTGATGACTTCATTTACGGCATCACCGATGAATATGGAAATGAGAAGGGTGAAGGCGGAGGTGAAGCCTCCAACTACGAAGACCAGCGCGGTGACTTTCTTCTCCCTTCTCAGGTACTTAAGGGCAAAGACAAGCGGCGAGAATACAGATAGTGCCCTCTTGGGGTTGATTGCGCATTCCTTCCTGTTGGTTCCTGGAGGTTCCTAACACCGTCCCCGACATTAAGTTTCCCAATCAATTAGAGCGGGACGAACAGTATTTCATGGCAGTTTCCATGTCCACGGCAAAGACTTCGATGGAACGGAAAGGCAGCCCAAAACAGAAATTGATTTACCAGTGCACAGGAATCGCGTTCTTTGCGCATTACCAAGTATGAGGCGGTTTGAATGTCCAAGTCACTGGGTAGAAGTCTTCCTCCGAAATTATACGAGCAATTGCGGCATGATAATCCCAAAAGGCAAAACACTGCAATATTCCTTGTAGTGAGGGATGATGATGGATTCCCCCATTCGGCACTATTCTCCCCCTATCAGGTAGTCGCACCAGGTCCAGGAAGGGTCTATGTTGGCATTCACGGTGGATCGAAGACTGAGGGCTACCTGCGGAAATCGAGTATTGCCACGCTGATAGTGCAGGTAGAGCCAGCCGTCTACTACATCAAGTGCAGTGCCACCATGGCTATGGAATGGGAACACCCAAAAGACAGGCTCTACCGCCTCGAAGTCTCAGATGTGCTTGAAGACTATTCGGAAAGCGCGCCGTTTATTTCCGAGCTCAGGTTCAGCGGAAGGAATGTCGTTGTGCCTTACTCTGAAGAGTTCGAGAACATCAGGAGATATGCTTCGGAGAACCCATAGCCCTGCTTCGCCTGCCCGTTACCTGCCCGTTCTACTGATTTCTTCATGTGCCAAAAGCACTTCCAGAATGCTGCCGACCGCAAGTCCCGCGGGTTTCCGTGCTAGTTGACAGTCTCCACTCTGGGCTGGGAATGGCGAACAGCATGGAGCACAGGAGATTCAGGAGTCGCTGCTCGACAGTCAACCGCGCAGGCTTATTTCCCGGGCGGAAGATGCAGCTGTCCAGGCGAAGGCTCGGTACACAGTCGAGCTATAGGGTTGCTGAGATGGCAGGGGCGAGGACGCTGGGCATCGACACATCAGTCAAGCTGTCGTAAATGTTTGTGACTTCTTTACGAGATAGCTAGAAAGTCCAACCACGCCTGGCGTCCCTCGGACTTTCGCCCTCCTTCAATTCCACCTTACGACCGTGCAGCTTTTCTCCTGTCTGGTAGAAGTCACCATTTACTGCCAGTTTTGCTTCTTCGGCTAGCTCATCAGGCCAGAATCCCAGCGAGTAACCAAACCAGGGCGAACTCAGTTCCAATTCCGGCAACCCCATCTGCTTCCACAAATCAATGGCATGTTCCATGTATTCCTTTGTTGGAAGAGATACCGGAGGCATATCGAATTTCTTCGTAGCATCTATCAGAAGAGATGCATCGGAATCACCAAGCGACTTAGCATCGGTGG
>JAKAPY010000129.1 GCA_021811925.1 Thermoplasmata archaeon
GAGCGTCAGGATATCGAGGATAAGGCTCTACTACCTTCTCATCCCGGCACCATTCCTTGCCTTCATCTACCTCTACCTCGCATTCAGGGAGGGCAACTCCGGGCCCATCAACATAACGCTCCTGCTCGGTTCCCTGTACATTGGAATCTTCTCCTCGATCCTCTTCGCCCAGGAGGTGCTTTCGCATGAGAGGGCATGGCTTGCATTCATTTCCATGCCCATCAAGATATACTGGAGGAGTCTTGCCATCTCCAAGATCATGCAGACGTATGTGATCATGGGACCATTCATCGTCTCGGATATAGTGCTCATGTTCTTCGGCTTCACAAGCGCGCTCAACGCGCTCATATTCATGGGAATTACTGTTCCGCTGTCGCCTGTGGTCACCATCTACTTCAGCTCCAGGCTCTCGGTAAACCAGATTGTTGATTCGGAGATAATGACGGGCCAGCAGAACCTGAAGCAGATGCTCTCCCTTGGGCCAATTCTCTTCCTCTCAATAATGGCAATCGTCTCCGTCGTTTCCCTTGTCGGGGCGCTGGTCGTGGTGGGAATAGCAGTCGCCACAGTGGCCTACCTGGTGGGAAGCAGCCATGTGTCTGAGAACATGGTTTTCAAGCTCACTGAAAAGGGATTTGTTTAAGTGGTTTTTGGGGGAGAAGCGCGGTCACCTTGACAGGTAGCGCCATGAAAGGAATATGCCCACTCCTGAGAAGAGAACCGCAAATGCAGTGAGGTACAGGAAGTCGAAGCCGAGCGGTGCAAATCCCGGCACCCCGAGAAGAAGCTGCCTGCCCGCATCCGTTGCATAGCTGACCGGATTGAGCTTTGCGACCACCTGCAGCCAGCCTGGCATTAGTTTTGACGGGAATAACGCGTTGCTTGCAAAAAGCAGCGGAAGGTTCAGCAGATTCATTATGGCCATCTGGCTCTGCCAGTCTGTGGACCGGAGGGCGAGCATGAGGAAAAGGGCTGACAGGCCCATGGCCATGAGAAAGAGCGCTAGGAATGTTCCGGCCAGGCCGACAACGGTAATCTTCCCGGTGTCCATCCCGAGAACAACAGCGACGACGAGCACAATTGCAGCCTGGGCAAGCGAGCGTATCACGCTTGAAAAGACCTTGCCCATCACAATAGAACCGCGGGCAACAGGTGTGCTCAGAAGCTTGTCAAGGAACCCGAACCTCCTGTCCCACACAATTGACATGCCGCTGAACATTGCAGTGAAGAGTATGATGAACGAGAGCATGCCAACGGCGAGGAATGAGAAGTAGTCTGTTGTACCGAATGTGCTCAGCATTGCCTGAGTTGCCAGCTGGTCCAGTGTCGCCTTTGGAATGTTGAGGCCCGGTATGTTGAACGATGTGCTTGTGAAAAGTGCGCCGAAATTCATCGCCTTGCCGAAAAGTCCGAGCCATATGACAGGCTGTATTATTGAAAGGAACAGGAGCACGGGCACCTTGTACCATTTCTTCAGTTCCCTGTTTGTCAGCGCCCAGAGCCCGTGAAGCATGCCCTTGTTTATCCTGACCTGCCCTTCGTCCTTCACCTTAAGGCCCCCGATCACACTTGCTTCAGTGGTCGCCATGCCAATCACGCCCTTGCCCTGCGAACCGTCCTCTGCTGCGCCATCACCTGCTGGCTGTTAGCTTCCTCATCCCTCAGCTTGTGGCCCGTGTACTCGAGGTAGACTTCGTCGAGCGTCGGCTTTGTCAGCGATATCCTGTCAACATGATATCCAGCAGAACGGACCGCATCCATTATGGCCGGTGCCGCCTCCTCACCCAAGGGAGCCTTGATTCTGTAGTGGTCATTCTCCCTGACCACAGAGGTGACGCTGTCCACCTTCATTATGAAGGATGTCAGGTCGACATCCTTCTCCCTGATGCCAAGCTCGATTGCATCGCCGCCGACGCTGGATTTGAGTTCTCCAGTGGTCCCAAGCCTGACAATCCGTCCATGGTCTATGATGCCTACACGCTCGCAAAGGCCGTCGGCTTCCTCCAGGTAGTGAGTTGTCAGGAACAGTGTCATGCCGTACTGCTCCTTGAGAATGCGTATGTACCTCCAGACCGCGGTGCGAGTTTGCACATCAAGGCCAAGCGTGGGTTCGTCGAGGAACAGGACCTTCGGATGATTCACAAGGCCGCACGCGAGCTCAAGCCTCCGCCTCATTCCGCCGGAGTATGTCGAGACCTTTCTGCCCGCGGCTTCATTCAATTCGACAAGTGTGAGCAGTTCGTCTGCTCTTTTCCGGGCAACGTCGCCAGGTATGCCATAGAGGTTTGCGAAGAGCATTATGTTTTCCAAACCAGTCATGTCTTCATCCGCGGTGTATTCCTGCGGCACCACCCCCACGGACCACCGGACCTCCTGCGGCTGCTTCCTGAGATCGAATCCGCATACGACAGCATCCCCTTCAGAAGGCCTGAGGAGCGTGGTGAGCATTTTTATCGTTGTGCTCTTCCCGGCCCCGTTGGGCCCGAGGAAACTGAATATCTCCCCCTCGTACACGCTGAAGGTCACGGAGTCAACAGCCTTCAGCTTGTTTTCAAAAATCTTGGTCAGGCCTTTGACCTCAATTATCACATTCCTGCTTTCGTAATTGCCATTTCCAGCTGCTTCTTCCATTTTGAGCATTGTTTTCACTTCTGTGTTCTGTCGTCAATCATGTTAACCTGTTTCGTTCTCCACGTCTGGGCTTTTGGCCTGCTTGCCCGTCCTCGATTCAAGCTTCCCGGTCACCCTCCTGAGCTCTCCGAGGGCCTGGTTGAGCAGGTATTCCTTCTCAGATTCCGACAGTGCAAACTGTTTTCCCTCGAGAACCGCCTCAACAGTCGAAAGATTCATTTTCAGCCTCCTGAGCAGAATGTCTGTCGCATTTTCCGGCTTGAGAACGTTGAGCCATATCCTGCCGAAGTCTATCGCATACCGCTGAGTCGCCTCCGCTTCAGTGCGTATCTCTTCAAGCAGGGAACGGCCCTTCCTTGTTATCGTGTAGACCATGCGGCCTTCCTCCTTTCGGGCCACGGCAAGTTTGTCCTTGACAAGCTTGTGAAGTGCGGGGTAGATAGCCCCGGGGCCCGGTTTCCACTGGTGGTCACTCAATTCATACAGTGCAGTCGCCACCATGTTGCCGTATACTGGCTCAGTCGTCATCATGTTAAGTGCGCAGATGCCGATGAACCCTTTTCGCCACCGGGATCGGAAGCCTCCATGCTTCATAGCGCGATCACACTTCAACGCGTATATAACGATATCGATATCGATAGTCGTACAAAATGAGGAATCGTCTGGAAATTCACACCCTACCATCCTTGATAATCAGAGGGTGAACACTTAATAAGAGACAGACAGTTTCTGTCAGTGTAATCGGTAGTGGAAAATTTGCAGGCAGGAAGAGTGGCTGGAACTGCTGCCGGTGTCATAACACTCCTGGCGGCCTTTCTCATCCCTTTTGGATCGATTCCTGGCTTCGTGCAGCAGGGGTCGACTCTCTACAGCGCGTTCTCGAATGCAACGCTGAGTCTGCCGCAGGTGCCTAAAGAGCAGAGCGTGCTTGCAGCAGAGGCAACAATCATCATGATAGCTGCAGGAATCCTCATAATTGTTGCAGGCGTCCTCGGTGCCTTTCCACTCGGATCCGGTGTCCTGGGCATCTCTGGCATGACGCTGTTGACTGCCTTCGCCTTCATTGCTGACAAGATGTCGCTGTCGAGCCTCCTTTCCTTCGGCATGGGTTATTACCTTATTCTTGTTGCCTCGATTGCTGCGGTTGCCATATCACTAGCGGGAAGAAGAGGGCGAATGCCAGCCGGAACTGTTCCGGTCGAAGATCATAAGCCCGAAAGTGCTTAGTTCTGCTAAAGCGTAATCCACAGCTGCTTCAAGTCGGCGAAAAGATGACGAAGCTGATCGAGAGTGCACGAATCGCGTTCAAACTTGGTCTTGCCGGAATAGCCGTTGCATGGATTGTTATCGTTATTGCGGCGATTCTGAACCCGTGGTTTGTTTTCACCAGGAACGCATTCAGTGATCTTGGTGCGGCAGGTGCAACCGTGCCCTGGTTTTTCAATGACGGGATGATGTTCACAGGAACTTTGATATGCATCTACTCGTGGTCGCTTGTGGTGTTTTCAGGGAACAGGACTGAAACGGCTGGGAGCGTATTCTTTCTCGTTGCCGGCCTCTTTCTTTTCATGATAGGCTACTTCCAAGAAGGCACATATCCGCACCTTTTCGTCTCCACATGGTTCTTCATACAGTCGCTGGTCGCCATTCTTGCATGGGGTGCGGGATTCGTATTAGATCGCAAGAAACGCATCGGAATGGTGTTGCTACTGCTTGGGGGGGTCTCTGCAATCGTCGCGGCTGTTGTCCGATGGCCATCCACTGCGGCGATAGAGGCATTTGGAATCGTTGTGATAGACATATGGACTATTCTCATGGCGGTTGAGCTTGATTTCGGAGGGAAACTTGGGCGGGGCTGGTCGTGAATTCAACCGAGGAGTCGATGCTTTCGCGCATTTCCCTGCATGGAATTTTGGTTATCAAATTCTAAACTTGTCTAAAAAGCCAGATTACATGATCGGAAGTCCATGAATTATGAATTCTGCCCTGAAGGTGCTCTATGTCGATGAGCAGGCAACCCCTCTTGAACCGTTGAAGCTGCTGCTGGAGATGACTGCAGATATGCAGGTTGAGGTTGCAAGTACGCTGAAGGAGGGAATGGCTATGATATTGGATGGCCAGGTTGATGTTGTTGTCTATGGCTGCAGGATAGGGGATAATGCATGTATCGAATATCTCAGGAAGCTCAGGATTGAGGGGCACGAAATACCTGTCGTCATGCTTTCCGATGCATACAATGAAAAGGTGAAGGACGAAGTCCTGAAGCTCAGGAACATTGCATACATGAGCAGGGGAGACAATCCGACAAAAGAGCTGATTCTGCTCACAGAAACCATCAGGGGACTGCTCGGCCGAGACCTCAATTGACCATAAGATGCCGTGTGCTCAATGCAGACCATCTCTATCGAAGTCCGTCAATATGAGAAACATATTGAAGCGACCGGACATAAGGGGACCGGGTGGCAGCTACGCGACTCTCAGATTTGCCTGACTCGGGTGCATTCGATGCAATCAACCTTGTGCTGAAGAAGGTGGAACGCGGGGAGAGGATAATCTCACTCGCAGTGGGTGAGCCGACATACGACACACCGGCCGATATCATCGATGCCGCCTACAGAGGCAGGAAGGATGGAAAGACCCATTACACGTCAGCATCC
>JAKAPY010000130.1 GCA_021811925.1 Thermoplasmata archaeon
AATGTAAGTTCAGCTCGCACTGCCCGGCGGTGGCAACCTCGTGGTGGTGCGCATCCACATCAAGCCCGAAATTGTCCATGAGTAATGCGGAAGCTTCATTCCTGTAGTCTGTCAGGGTATCCTGAGGAGGCGCAGGATAATATACCTCCTTGAAACGAATTGGAAGCTCCTTCCCGCTGTCATTGTACCACGGGGACTCCCTTGAAATTATCTCGTAGCCGGAGCCCGCCCAAGCATCCCTCGCGCTGAGTGGTGTAGGAGTGACCTTTATGCCGTCAAAGACAAAGAACTCCGGTTCAGGTCCCCAGTATGTGGAGTCGAAGCCGTTGTCCTTTGCATAAACGGCCGCCTTCTCTGCCACATAACGGGGATCCCTGGAGAATCTGCCCTTGTGATCTCCCTCGTAAATGTCAACAATGAATCTTGCTGTCTTGTGCTCAGGTGGGAAGAAGGGTAAGATCGCATATGTTGAAGGGTCGGGTCTCATGACCATGTCCGATTCGTGAATTTCCTTGAAACCCTTTATGGAAGAGCCATCAAGCTTGTTGAGCCCGTGACTGAAGCTTGCGTCAGTGAACGTGGAGGCTGGCAGCGTGATATGCTGCAACCCTCCAACAAGGTCGGTGAAATGCAGGTCGACCCATCTGACACCATCCTTCTCAAGCCTGTCAAGCGCATCTGCTGGCGTAAAATGTGAGTTCTTCATGTGCTGGCACTTCCGGGTTGGATGTATCGATTTTCATATCAGTATTTAACAATTTCACATAAAAAAAGGGACGTATTTCAGTATTTCTCAACTATCTGAAAGCATTTGACCTGTTTGTTGAAGTGTACAGTGTCATTTGATAACACTCTATTCTTCAAAGCTCTTCTCAAGCCTCTTCCACTTCAGCGACTCGTAGATACACCTGTCCCTTCGTATCAGCGCCCTGAATTCCTTGTGCTTTCTTCCCTCCATCCTGAAGGCGTGGTTCCTCACCATCGCTGCAATCGAAAGATAGCCACCGATGGAAACATAGGATAGTGTGTTCAGCAATCTCGATCGTTCCCTTCTCCTTTCTTCACTCTCCGCGAATTCCTGGCCAGATATCTCATCAAACATTGCGGGGTAGAAAGTCCGCATCCAACTGCAGTCGCGAAGTATTCTCCTGTACAACGAAAAGCCTGCTTCTGTCTTGAGCCGCAGAAAGTCCCTTGCGAAAAGCCTGCTTCTGTGGGAGAGCGCCTCCGAATGGAAAGCGGTTTCCTCCATGCAGTAACTCAGGCAGAGTATTGGTGCGTCTGGATGTGTTTTCCTGATTCTGCGCGCTTCAATCAATGCATTCGCAAGAACCTTCCAAAGGCTGCCATCTTCAGTTATCAGAAGAATATCAACGTCATCGTCGGGTCCCGAGCTGTTGTATGAAACCGAACCGCTCACTCCCCCAAGCAAAAGCTCAGGGCATTGGCTGCCAATCCTCCTGATGAAAGACCGGCCGAACCCGAGTCTGTGTTCCGCTGCCATTTTCCTCCTCTCGCTGTGTTCGAAGAGATGCTGCATTCCACCCAGTGTCAGCAGGCCGTCCTTTTCAAGCACACTTCCCATTCTGAGAAGCTCATTCAGCGACGAGTTGAAACCTGCTTCGCCGTTTTCCCTCCATGACCATTTCTGCGCTTCCTCCTTTTCCATTACACCGCCGAATGCAGCCGAATGACCCAGCTCGGTGAGCAGCGCCGCGGAGAAGATGTCGCCGTACACTTTACCAGCCGTGTCCGCGTTCATACTTTCCTCCAAGCTGCATTCTCAGTTCTCTGCCAGACGGTGTGAATGTCCTTTTTCCTCTTCCTGTCTCTGAGGGCAGCGGACAGAGCCCTCAGTTCAATCGCCAAAATGACAGGAAGAAGAGCCGCACCCCCTGGATATTCCTTCAATGTGCTGAGAAGTATCCTGAAGCTCAGGAGTGGTTTTTCGATCAGCTTGAATTCAACCGTGCCCGGGGCAGAACCTGCCATTTCCCTGACGAGCATGTGACCGTACAGTATTCTTCTTCTCTGAAGGTATAAACCATGAAGGTCTGAAGGAACAGAGACATTCACAAGAGCCTCGCTGCAGAATGAAACCTTCTGACCGTACTGTTGGGCGCGGGCGGCAACATAAGCCCCGTCGTTCACCGTCCCCTCCGGCAGTGGAGTCAACGCTTCCTGGTTCAGGCCAATCATCTCATCTGAAAGATGTATCCTCTCACCCTTCTCTTGCAGAATCTCCATTGTCCTGTTGTGCAATTTCCAGAGGAAGTCGCAGATATGCCTCACAAGCACGGGACAGTCAGATTCTGCAGGAACGGGCAACGCACAAACCACTGCACTGCCACCCTCAAGCAGCCTATGCATCATGCACGATATTGCCCCGGGCTGAGGCAGCGCATCGCCGTTCACCAGAATCAGGTGCTCGCCCTTCATGCAATTTATTATCCTGTTCACCGCCTCGGACTTCCCCTTCCTTTTCTTTTCGAGTATCACTGTCTTGGAAAGGCCAGAGGAAAAGGAGTCCACAATGCTGTCCGTCCCATCGGTGCTCCCACTGACTACGACAACCATGTCCGAAATCCTGCAATTCAATGGGAGGAGTTCAAGGGAGACTCTCTCCATGAGTTTCTCAACGTTGCAGCTATCGTCGGTTGCGCATATCCCAACGGTGAAGCTGTACACCTGCAATACCTGTCTACCCTTACCGCCCTCGGATTTATTAAGTCCACGAAAAGCGCTTCCCTGCTTAGGGCAAATCCAGTTGAGCTTGCGGCTCTCACTTTAAGTTGGGACTGATCAATATTCTAATAAGTGGAATTGGTTTAATTCGGAACGTAGGTGTTACTATGGGTAAGTTCAAAGCGACTTGCCGGATTTTTCCTACGGAAGATCCACAAAAAGTCTCTGCTGCTTTGATAAATCTCTTTCCAGGTGCTCAGGTAGCAATTGCCGCAGACGGTGCCACCGCAGACTTCGGGGAAGTTGACAATCTTGCCAGACTGTTGACGGATCAGAAGACAAGATACGCGTTCATGGACGCACTCAACAGGGGGTGCAGCGGTAACCGCTTTGCCATTTTACTCAATAAGCAGGCTGCCACTATTTCCAGGGTGAACGTGGTGGATGAGCCAAAACCGCTTGGCTCAATTGAATTCAGCGGGGAAATCGATGAGCCCATCGTGTTCTTCGAAAAGATGCTAGACGTGGTCGGGTATATCACATCAAGAATGCGGGGTAGAGAGGAAAGGGAGGGGGATGCCACCTCTTCCGGAAGGAGCTGATAATCATGAAGTTTCACATATCATGTCCCTCTTTCTCCTTTCCGGGTCTCGCTGCCATCCTTGAGTCCGTTTCGAAGGAATTCGAGGGATGGCAGATCGTGGCGGAAGGAAGACACGGCCTTCAACTCATAAAAGACGAATTCAAGGACCTGGCAGGTTCGTACGATCTCGAATACACAGTCCATGCCCCGTTCAGCGACATTAACATTGCAAGCCTTAACAAGTCGATCAGGCTCTCATCGATCACCGAGATAGCCGATTGCATGAGGAAAGGATCCGAGCTTGGCATAAGGAAGTTTGTTGTTCATCCAGGCAGCCAGTCGGTTCTTGCATCCTCGGACAGGGAAAGAGCCTTCCTGCTTGCACGAGAGGGCATAAAGTCGCTGGATGCACTTGCAGAGTCCCTTGATGTAGAGTTGTTCGTGGAAAACATGATCGGAACCAGTGCAATAGGTGCCAGCGCAAGGGAGATGAAGCTGCTTCTGGGAGGCACCGGGGCCGGGCTGTGCCTGGATGTTGCTCACGCATTCATTGAAAAAGAGCTTCAATCGTTCATGGAGGATGCATCCTCCGTCGGCATGCTTCACATAAGTGACAATGACGGCGTTTCTGATTCCCATCTTTGGCCCGGGGCGGGCAAGATGGATCCCGCCGGAATGCTCCAGGTGATCAGGCAGCTTGAACTGCCTCCCGTGATAGAAACTCTCGACCTCCGGACGGGCATCCTGGGCAAGGAATCTCTGAAAAAACAGCCATGATCACTTGTCGCTCTCGTGTCCGCAATAGACACACACAAACTTCCCGTCCTTGTACCTGGCCTCAAGGCTCCCGCAGTTGGTGCACATATAACCGAACACAGGTTCTCCAGGGGCGCCAGGCACTGGCGAATGCGGATTGCGCATGATCGGGGTCCCGTCCGGGGGCCTGTACGGATGAAGGTTCTGTCCCTGAATGGCCTGCTGCTGGAAACTGTTTTCCTGAGGGGTATACTGTTGCGCGGCCGGAGCCTCGGCCGGGGCTGGAGCCGTAATGGCGGCAGCCCCTGTTGCGTACCTGCTGCTTACCTTCTTCGGAAGCAGGTCTCTTGACGAAATGTAGCTGAGCATCAGAAGCAGGTAGTAAACGAAGAAAATGGCGCCGATGACTATCCATATCAGCCCCGCGACAGCAACGAAATCGTAAACAGCCACATTGCTGTTCGGGGAGAGAATGAGGAGAGCCTGAGAGTCGATGCTGAAATGAAATATGATCGAGGCGAACAGCCCCTTCTTGAGGAATAGATAACCCATGAAAAGCCCCGAAACCGCTGCTGGCAGAATTTTCCAGAAACCCCATCCGGAATCGGCCAGCCAGTGGGCGAGGCCGAACATCGCGCTGGAAAGTATAAGGAAAAACACGGCAGCAGGGCCAAGCTTGAAGTTGCCTCCTGTCAGATAGCTCCACCATTTCCTGCCACCCGAACCGCTCAGCTTGGCCACAATGAGAAGAGGAAGCCCAATGAGGAGAACCCTTGCTGCAATCTCCTCCCACACAGGTGCGAACACAAGCTGCCATACCGTCATGTACCAGGGCCCTGCCTGGAAGTTGGGTGTCGAGACGGAGTATCCGGCCCCGAGGACAACAAGCACCACGACCATGTTGATGAAGTAGTACGCCATCACAAGCGTCGCTATGGTAAAAAGGGCGCTTGACTGGACTCCTCTTGATATGGGGTTCAGTTCCTTTAAGAATGTTTTCGAATCACGGAGTACATACGCCAGGCATACTGCCGCAATTATCACGAAAAGGACGTAGATTATGCCGTAACCAGGGCCCACAATTGCGTAGAAGCCGACCACGAACGGGGTCATGAAGTAGAAGGGGAAGTACTCCGGGAAAGCGTCCATCTGGGGCAGGTAGATGAATCCGTACATTGACGCGGCCATCTCCATGAACAGAAGGACGAGAAAAAGAACCGAGCCGACAACACCCGCATACT